>NZ_CP067364.1:0-150000 GCF_016653495.1 Carnobacterium sp. CS13
TTGGATGATTTACAAACTTTGTGGAACTTTTTAAAAGAAAAATTTAAAGACTCCCTTTCCAAAGTTAGTTACGATACTTGGATCGAAAGCGCCGTTCCAATTCGCATTACTGAAAATAATATTATTATTGAAGTTCCTTCTTCTTTACACAAAGAATATTGGGAAAATAATTTAGCCACTCGTATCGTCGAAAATATTTATGAATATTCCAGCCGCGAAATTTCTCCATTATTTGTTATAAAAAATGAAAATGAGAATGCCGACGCTAATGGCAAACAAAAAAGCCAATCGCTCACTCAAAAAAATGCCTTTAGAAAAGATGTTTTATTAAATGATAAATATACATTTGACACCTTCGTTATCGGCAAGGGCAACCAAATGGCCCATGCAGCAGCTTTAGTAGTTGCTGAAGAACCCGGTACAATTTATAATCCGCTATTTTTTTATGGAGGCGTTGGACTTGGAAAGACACATTTGATGCATGCTATCGGTCATCAAATGCTTTTATTAAATCCAGATGCCAAAGTAAAATATGTCAGCAGTGAAACTTTTGCAAATGATTTTATCAATTCCATACAAAATAAAATGCAGGAAAAATTCCGAAATGAATACCGGAGCGTAGATTTACTATTAGTAGATGATATTCAATTTTTTGCTGATAAAGAAGGAACACAAGAAGAGTTCTTTCACACATTTAACGCACTTTACGACGATCGGAAACAAATCGTACTAACAAGCGATCGTTTGCCAAATGAAATTCCTAAGTTACAAGAACGGCTGATCTCAAGATTTGCTTGGGGATTATCGGTCGATATTACTCCGCCTGACTTAGAAACTCGGATCGCTATCTTACGCAAAAAAGCTAACGCAGAAAGATTGGAAATTCCAGGAGATACACTCAGTTACATTGCTGGTCAAATTGATTCTAATATTCGCGAATTAGAAGGGGCTCTTGTTCGAGTTCAAGCTTATGCTGCGATTGAAAGCCGTGATATCACAACAAGTTTAGCTGCTGATGCTTTAAAAAGTATGTTGCCTTCTAATAAACCGACGACTTTATCCATTCTGGATATTCAAAACGTTGTCAGTAAGTATTACCAAATATCATTAGTCGATCTAAAAGGAAAAAAACGCGTCAAATCGATTGTTTTGCCACGACAAATTGCGATGTTTTTATCCCGTGAACTAACAGCAAATTCTTTGCCGAAAATTGGTGCTGAATTCGGCGGTAAAGATCATACGACAGTGATCCATGCTTATGAAAAGATCAATCATGCTTTAACGAATGATCATCAGTTAAAACAAGATATAGAAGAAATTAAAAATAAATTGAAATAATCTGCTCATTATTTTGCCTTATACTGACTTATAAATTTACATTTTATGGACTTATCCGTTAGACTACTCGTAAGGAAATAAAAAAAATAACTTAAAGAGCTTGTGTATAACTCTCAAAGTTATTCCAGATTTATCAACAACTTATCCACATGTGGAAAACCTTGGTATGCATAGTCTCACTTTGCTTTCCCACAGTATCCACAGGCCCTACTACTATTACTAAAGATCTTATTAAATTAATTAACTACTATTCTGGAGGTTTACTTAATGAAATTTACCATCAAAAGAAGTGCATTCTTAAAGAGTTTAGCTGACGTACAACGGGCGATCTCTTCGAGAACAACTATCCCAATTTTAACGGGAATAAAAATCGTTGCGAATGAAGAAGGGTTGACACTGACAGGGAGCGACTCAGATATTTCCATTGAAACGTTCATTCCTACAACAGACGAAGCAAATGCCTTAACGATTGAAAAAACAGGTAGCATTGTATTGCAAGCTCGTTTTTTTAGTGAAATCGTTAAAAAGTTACCAGAAGAAAATATGGAGATCGAAGTTTTGGATCATTTCCAAACCTTGATCACTTCAGCAACAGCTTCATTTACCATTAATGGTTTGGATGCCAACAACTATCCGCATTTGCCAGTCATTGACACAAATGAGTCCTTTACTTTACCGGTTGGCTTATTTAAACAGGTCATTGGACAAACGGTTATTGCCATCTCGACTCATGAAAGTCGTCCAATTTTAACGGGTGTCAACATGGTTATCGAAAATGGCAAGCTGTTAGCAGTCGCTACAGACAGTCATCGTTTAAGTCAGCGTGTGATTCCATTAGAAACATCTGAAGAACAGACCAGTAAAAAATACAATGTTATTATTCCTGGTAAAAGCTTAATAGAATTGGCTCGTACTTTGGATGACAACTCCAGCACGATCGAAATGATGGTGACCGAAAATCAAGTTTTATTTAAAACTGAAAACATGTTTTTCTATTCTCGTTTGCTGGAAGGCTATTATCCAGATACAAAACGATTGATTCCGGATAATTCAGCAACAGAAATCGAATTTAATGCTGTTTCTTTATTAGGCGCAATTGAACGAGCTTCCTTGTTGTCACACGAAGGAAAGAACAACGTGGTCAAAATCACCATTAATCCAGATATAGTAAAAATCTCAGGAAATTCACCAGATGTAGGGAATGTCCAAGAGGATTTAGATTACCTATCTGTTGAAGGGGAACCGATCGAACTCTCTTTTAACCCCGACTATATGAAAGATGCTTTGCGGACATTCGGGCAAACCGATATAAAAATCAAGTTTACTTCACCTGTACGACCATTTATCTTGGTCCCAAGTGAAAATAACCAAGATTTCATTCAATTGATTACTCCAGTACGAACTTTTTAAAGAATCAACAAAAAACTGCTTTTCTCACCAAATGAGAAAAGCAGTTTTTTTGCTGTCTTGCCCAAAAACCGCCTTTTTTTCTCTTTTAAGCAACTTTTACGTTTTTAGGGTCTTTTTGTATCATTCTATTAAAGTGGATAGAAGCTAGTTTATTTCTAATTCGATTTGTAATCTAACTCAAAAAGGAGTATAATAGAACTAACAACTAAGTGCGTAATGCGTGGATTTTTCAACTCTCCACGCTTATTTTATTGAAAGCAGGTGATTTTATGAAAAAGACTATTTTAATCAATAGCGAATTTATTACTTTAGGACAATTTTTAAAGCATGCGGACATTATCAGCAGTGGCGGTATGGCAAAATGGTATTTAGCTGAACATACGATCTTACTTGACAACGAACCAGAAAATCGCAGAGGAAAAAAACTTTACCCCGGTTCCGTTATCGAAATTCCTGGAGAAGGAACATTTTTCATTCAATCTGTCGAATCAAACAATCAGATTCCTGAGGATGAGCTCTAATGTTTTTGAAAGAAATTCAGCTTTCAAATTACCGTAATTATGAAAGCGCCCAAGCAACTTTTTCTGAGGGCATCAATGTTTTTATTGGTGAAAATGCCCAAGGAAAAACAAGTTTGATGGAGGCTGTTTATGTATTGGCGATGGCTAGAAGTCATCGTACTGCCAATGATAAAGAGTTGATTCGATGGGATCAGGATGTTGCTCGCGTAAGCGGCCGCATTCAAAAAAAAGGATCTAGCTTCCCGCTGGAAATTTCCATTTCTAATAAAGGGAAAAAAGCTAAATTTAATCATTTAGAGCAAAAAAAATTAAGTGCTTATATAGGCAATTTAAACGTGATTCTCTTTGCACCAGAAGACTTGTCTTTGGTCAAAGGTTCACCGCTGGTCAGAAGAAAATTTATAGATATGGAAATGGGCCAAATGAGCCCTATTTATTTGCACCATTTGGTTCAATACCAACGCATATTAAAACAACGCAATCATTATTTAAAACAATTGGCTTTTCAAAAAAAACAAGATCTGACTTTTTTGGAAGTATTGACCGAGCAACTTGCTGAACATGGAGCAGCTATCTTAGCCGAACGCTTTTTGTTTGTGGAAAAGCTAGGCAACTGGGCTGCTCCTATTCATGACGAGATTTCAAAACAAAAAGAAGTGTTAGAAATTGAGTACCATTGCGGCTTGTCCATAACAGATCATCAAGACAAAGAGAAAATTTATTTAGATTTTCTGCAAGCTTTTGAAAAAGGACAAAAACGTGAAATAGAACAAGGCGTCACTCTTTTTGGACCGCATCGTGACGATTTGAAATTTAGCGTTAATGGCCGGAATGTACAGACATTTGGTTCGCAAGGGCAACAAAGAACGACAGCCTTGAGTGTGAAATTGGCAGAAATTGATTTGATGAAAGAAATGACAGGGGAATACCCGCTTTTATTGTTAGATGATGTGTTATCTGAATTAGATGACGAGCGTCAAACGCATTTGTTAAAAGCGATTCAAAGCAAAGTGCAAACCTTTTTGACGACGACTAGTTTAGACGGTGTAAAACAAAGTATGTTGGAGACTCCGCGAGTCTTTCGAATTGTAGATGGTCATGTAGAAATGGAGAGTGAATAAGTTTGTCTGAAGAAATTAGAGATAAAGCTGATATTGCGCAAGATTATGATGCAAGTCAAATTCAAGTTTTAGAAGGTCTGGAAGCTGTCCGTAAACGTCCTGGTATGTATATTGGTTCAACCAGCGGCGAAGGGTTACATCACTTGGTGTGGGAAATCGTTGACAACTCGATCGATGAAGCTTTAGCTGGATTTGCTGATGAGATAAACGTTGTCGTTGAAGCAGACAACAGTATTACTGTCATAGATAACGGTCGTGGAATCCCGGTTGATATCCAAGCCAAAACAGGTCGCCCGGCTGTCGAGACAGTTTTTACCATTCTTCATGCTGGTGGTAAATTTGGCGGTGGCGGATATAAAGTTTCAGGTGGTTTACATGGCGTTGGTGGTTCCGTTGTTAATGCCCTTTCTACTAGATTAGAAGTTCGTGTGCACAAAAATGGGAAAATTTATTTCCAAGGCTACTCTAGAGGAGCCGTTTTAAATGATTTGGAAATCATTGGAGAGACCGAACGTCACGGGACAACTGTGAACTTTTTGCCGGATCCAGAAATTTTCAAAGAAACAGTCGTTTTTGATTTTGACCGTTTGGCTGTTCGTGTCCGCGAATTAGCATTTTTAAATCGTGGATTAAAGATAACGATCGAAGACAAACGCGAAGAAAAACCTCAAAAACTGGAATACTATTATGAGGGCGGAATTAAGAGCTACGTTGCCTTTTTAAATACAAATAAAAATGTTTTATTTGAAGAGCCGATCTTTTTAGAAGGCGAACAACAAGGAATTACCGTTGAAGTGGCTATGCAGTATACAGATGGCTACCACACGAATTTATTGACGTTTGCTAACAATATCCATACCTATGAAGGTGGAACGCATGAATCAGGCTTTAAAACAGCTTTGACACGTGTGGTTAATGATTACGCGCGACGCAATAAACTGATGAAAGAAAACGAAGAAAACTTAACTGGTGAAGATGTGCGTGAAGGATTGACAGTAGTTGTTTCGATCAAACACCCTGATCCGCAGTTCGAAGGGCAAACCAAAACAAAATTGGGCAACTCTGAAGCAAGAACAATTACCGATCGTCTTTTTTCAGCGCATTTTGATAAATTCTTAATGGAAAATCCGCAAGTGGCTAGAAAAATATTTGAAAAAGGTTCGCTAGCTTCAAGAGCACGTCTAGCTGCAAAGCGAGCACGTGAAGTCACTCGTAAGAAGAGCGGGTTGGAAATCAGCAACTTGCCGGGTAAATTAGCCGACTGTTCAAGCAAAGATCCATCAATCAGTGAACTGTTTATTGTTGAGGGAGATTCCGCTGGAGGTTCTGCTAAACAAGGCCGGTCGCGTTTATTCCAAGCGATTTTGCCGATTCGAGGAAAAATCTTAAATGTCGAAAAAGCAACTTTGGATCGTATTTTAGCAAATGAAGAAATCCGAGCGTTGTTTACCGCAATGGGTACAGGATTTGGCGGCGATTTTGATCTGTCTAAAGCTCGTTACCATAAATTGGTTATCATGACCGATGCGGATGTCGATGGAGCACATATTCGTACTCTACTATTGACGTTATTTTATCGTTATATGCGTCCAGTCGTTGAAGCAGGTTATGTGTATATCGCACAACCGCCATTGTATCAAGTGCGACAAGGGAAAAAAATGGTTTATTTGGATTCAGTGGAAGAATTAGATGAGTTATTGAAAGAACTGCCAGTTTCGCCAAAACCGGTTATACAACGGTATAAAGGACTAGGGGAAATGGACGCTGAACAATTATGGGAAACAACGATGAACCCTGAAAATAGACGGATGCTGCAAGTGACTGTGGAAGACGCTATTGAGGCAGATAAAAGCTTGGATATGTTAATGGGTGACCGTGTTGAACCAAGACGTGAATTTATTGAAGAAAATGCACGTTATGTACAAAATTTAGATATTTAATCCAAATAGGAGGACAATAAAGAATGGCTGAAGAGTTTAAAGAAAATATAAAAACAATTGAATTAAGCCATGAAATGCGTACGTCATTCCTTGATTATGCTATGAGTGTTATTGTAGCACGCGCATTGCCAGATGTACGGGATGGTTTAAAACCGGTTCACCGCCGTATTTTATATGGAATGAGCGAATTAGGGGTAACGCCGGATAAAGCGTATAAAAAATCAGCACGTATTGTCGGGGATGTGATGGGGAAATACCACCCGCATGGAGATAGTGCGATTTATGAATCAATGGTTCGGATGGCACAAAATTGGAGTTACCGTTACCCATTAGTAGATGGCCATGGAAACTTTGGATCAGTGGATGGCGATGGGGCCGCGGCAATGCGGTATACAGAAGCTCGGATGACAAAAATAGCAGTAGAAATGCTGCGGGATATCAATAAAGATACGGTCGATTACCATGATAACTATGATGGATCAGAACGTGAACCCGATGTATTGCCAGCTCGTTTTCCAAACCTGCTTGTAAACGGCGTTACTGGTATTGCTGTAGGTATGGCAACCAATATTCCACCGCATAATCTAACAGAAGTTATTTCAGCTTTGCATATTTTGATGAACGACCCTGATGCTACCACAGCAGATTTGATGGAAGCACTGCCTGGTCCTGACTTTCCGACTGGTGGACTGGTTATGGGGAAATCTGGAATCAGAAAAGCTTATGAAACTGGTAAAGGTTCTATTATGGTTCGGGCTAAAGTTGAGATCGAGGTATTAAAAAACGGAAAAGAACGCATAATCGTGCACGAATTGCCTTATATGGTCAATAAAGCCCGGTTGGTTGAACGAATTGCTGATTTGGCACGCGACAAACGCATCGAAGGAATCACTGACTTAGCAGATGAATCTGACCGTGACGGTATGCGGGTAGTTATTGATGTTAGACGTGATGTCAGCGCAAGTGTCGTCTTGAATAATTTATATAAATTAACATCATTGCAAACATCATTTGGTTTTAATATGTTGGCAATCGTGAACGGTATACCAAAAGTATTAAGTTTAAAAGCCATTCTTGAAGAATATTTGAAACATCAGGAAGTGGTCATTCGTAGAAGAACGGCTTACGATAAACGGAAAGCTGAAGCGCGTGCACATATTTTAGAAGGTTTAAGAATAGCTTTAGATCACATTGATGAAATCATTCGAATCATCCGCGGTTCAAAAACTGGAGATATTGCTAAAACAACTTTAATTGAAACATACGGTTTATCAGAAAAACAAGCGCAAGCTATTTTAGATATGCGTATGGTTCGTTTAACAGGTCTAGAACGCGATAAGATTGAAGCAGAGTATAATGAATTGTCAGCTTTCATTAATGATATGGCCGATATTTTAGCTAGACCAGAACGTGTCCATACAATTATTGAAACTGAATTGCTTGAAATCCAAGAACGCTTTGGCGATGCTCGTCGTACAGAATTACTAGTAGGCGAAGTATTGAGTCTTGAAGACGAAGATTTGATCGAAGAAGAAGAAGTTGTGATCACATTGACACATAATGGGTATATCAAACGTCTTCCAAGTTCAGATTTCAAATCTCAAAGACGCGGCGGTCGTGGCGTGCAAGGAATGGGAATCCATAATGACGATTTCATTGAGACATTAGTTTCTTGTTCGACTCATGATACACTGCTGTTCTTTACCAATAGCGGAAAAGTATATCGTTCTAAAGGATATGAAATTCCTGAATATGGCCGAACGGCTAAGGGAATACCGGTAATCAATCTATTGGGTATCGATTCTGGTGAAACTATCCAAGCCGTTATTAATGTCCGAGGCAAAGCAGATGACGATCATTATTTATTCTTTACAACACGTCAAGGTACGGTCAAACGGACTGCAGTGTCTGCTTTTGCTAACATACGCAGCAACGGAATCAGAGCGATTGTCTTACGTGAAGATGATGAACTGATGAAGGTTTCGGTTACGGATGGCAAACAAAATGTCATCATCGGAACTCACTTAGGTTATGCTGTCAGCTTTGATGAGAACGTTGTTCGAAATATGGGACGGAGTGCGAGCGGAGTACGCGGGATTCGTTTACGTGAAGATGACTATGTCGTCGGCATGGATCTCTTGACTCCAGATTCAGAAGTTCTGATCATTACGGAAAAAGGCTACGGCAAACGAACGAGTGCGAGTGAATACGCCATTAAAGGCCGTGGCGGAAAAGGAGTTAAGACAGCCAACATTACTGAAAAGAACGGTAAATTAGCTGGTTTAACGACTGTAAAAGGCGATGAAGACGTTATGTTGATCACCAATTCAGGTGTCATCATACGATTCAATGTAGCTAGCGTCTCTCAAACAGGACGTGCTACTCTTGGCGTTCGTTTGATTCGTGTAGCGGACGATGTCATCGTTTCAACAATGGCTATTGTCGAACCAGAAGAAGCTGAAGAAACTACTCCAGCCGCTTCTTCAGAAGTCACTACAGAAGTACCAGCGAAGATTTTAAATGAATCAGAGGACAGTGCTGAAGATACTGATAGTGAAGATAGTACTGAAGAGGAAGAAGACCAAGAATAAAAAAAAGCAGCTCCCTTATTTCTGATTTTAGGAATAAGGGAGTGTTTTTTATGTGCACTACTTAAACATCAACATAAAAACTAGTTGTTATTTAATTTTATAACTAAAAAAACATTGAATTATCTTATGCATTATGATATATTTATTAGACGTGAGTAATCTACTACAGAATACTCTCCTTGCTCGTTCAAAAGAATGAGCCAAAGTCCATAAGGAGGTGACAGTCAAGATGAGTCAAACAGCAAAATATGAAATTTTATACATTATCCGTCCAAACATTGAAGAAACTGAAAAAGCTGCTTTAATCGAACGCTTTGATACAATTTTAACAGATAATGGCGCTGAAATTACTGAATCTAAAGACTGGTCGAAACGCCGTTTAGCTTACGAAATTAAGAAGTTCCAAGAAGGAATTTATCATATCGTAAAACTAACTGCTACAGATGCAGCGGCAATCAATGAATTCGATCGTCTTTCTAAGATCAATGACAATATTTTACGTCATATGATTATTAGATTAGAAGCTTAAAGTTAAGATTGTTTCATGTGAAACACTTTTTTGGAAGGAGCTAATAATGTGATTAATAATGTTGTTTTAGTTGGAAGATTAACTAAAGACGCGGATTTAAGATACACTTCGAACGGTACAGCTGTGGCTTCATTCACCGTGGCTGTAAACAGACAGTTTACAAACCAAAAAGGTGAACGGGATGCGGATTTTATTAACTGTGTTGCTTGGAGAAAGACAGCTGAAACATTGGCTAACTTTACTCGTAAAGGGTCATTAGTTGGTGTGGAAGGACGTATTCAAACGCGTTCTTATGATAACCAACAAGGACAACGAGTGTACGTTACTGAAGTTGTTGTAGACACTTTCTCAATGTTAGAATCAAAAACGACAACAGAACAACGTCGTGGATCTGATACGAATCATTCAGGAGCTGCTCCTCAACAAAATTCATCTAACCAAACACAAAATAATTATTCACAAAAATCAGCTCCGACAGATTCGAAATATCCAGATTTTGGAAACTCTGATCCTTTTGAAAAGAGCAGCCAACCGATAGATATTTCGGACGATGATTTACCGTTCTAATGCACCATTAGAAACTTAGGAGTAAGGAGGAATAAAAATGGCTATCCAACGTAGAGGCGGACGTAAGCGCCGTAAAGTTGATTATATCGCAGCAAACCATATCGAATACATCGACTTTAAAGACTTAGATCTTTTGAAACGTTTTATTTCTGAAAGAGGTAAAATTTTACCTCGTCGTGTCACTGGCACTTCAGCTAAAAACCAACGTAAATTAACAATTGCAATTAAACGTGCACGTATCATGGGATTATTACCATTCGTTACAGCTGAATAATAGAAACTTAGAAAAGAATCGTGATACATATCATGGTTCTTTTTTTATTTCGCTCATGTATCTCTCATACTATGGAATCCAGCTTTAAAAGCACCTTTGTTAAATCGTGTTTGCTTATAGAAAGCTATGAAGAGGATCAAGCAAACACGATTCTTCTAGAAATTTTAAGACTGTGGAATATGAAATACGTTCATTTAACTTACCCACGTCAAAATGATAAATTCCTTTAAAAAAAGCATAAAAAATACAAGGAATGTTTCACGTGTAACAAACTGGAGAGCTAATATTGTTTCATGTGAAACATCTTTAACTGTCTAGTATCTAAAAGAAAAACATGGTAAAATAGAACATGAATCTTAAAAGAAACATATGGGAAAAGGAGCTTATTATGAAAAAACTGTCTCAAGAAAAACTCCCAAAGTTTTTAAATGATGACAAATTTAAGTTCATTGCAGTTGGCATTTGTCTCTTACAACTGCTGACAATTGTCTTAGGCTTTATGACGCATATTGCTATTGGAATTGCTCTGATTGTAATTTTTATTGTGGTTGTTGTTTTATTGTATAATACAGCTAAAGAAATCACGGTGGAAACCAATAAGTACATTGCTGATTTATCCTATCGTATTAAACGAGGAGAGCAGGAAGCCTTGATTAAAATGCCGATTGGCATTTTATTGTTTAATGAAGATTACGAATTGCAATGGATGAATCCTTATCTTCAAACGCATTTGGGTTATCAAGAAGTTCTAGGCAAAAAAATTAATGAAGTAGACCAGGAATTAGCGGATTTAATTCAAGAAAGTCATTCTTCTGGATTGAAGACAGCCCATTGGGACGATAAAGTTTTTCAGATAATTGTTCAACAAGATATCCGAGTGGTCTATTTAATGGATATTACAGAGTATGCACAAATCAAAGAAAAATACGAAGATGAAAAAATTGTGATTGGAAATATCTTTGTAGATAATCACGATGAGATCATCCAAGGGATGAACGACCGCAGCATTTCAAATTTAAATAATTTTGTTACGACGCATTTATCTCAATGGGCAAAAAAACACCATGTGTACTTAAAAAGAATTTCAGAGGATCGCTTCATTGTTATGATGCATCAAATGTCGCTCCTGTCGATTGAAGAAGATAAATTTTCTATCATCGACCGTATTCGCGAAAGAACTTCTAAGCAAAATTTTCCAGTAACGCTTAGTATGGGATTAGCTTATGGCGATGAAGATTTAAGTGAATTAGCTAAATTAGCACAAAGCAACTTAGATTTGGCATTAGGAAGAGGCGGAGATCAAGTCGTTGTGAAGTCAAAGAATGGCGAACCAAGATATTATGGCGGGAAAACGAATCCAATGGAAAAGAGAACGCGTGTTCGCTCTCGTATGATCAGCCAAGCGCTTCAAGAGTTAATGAAACAATCGGATCAAATTTTTATTATGGGTCATAGTTATCCAGATATGGATGTTATTGGGTCTTCGTTGGGAGTTCGAAGAATTGCTGAAATGAATAACAAAGAAGCATGGATCATTATCGATCCTGAAGGTTTCAGTAAAGACATTGCACAGTTGGTTGAAGAAATTGAAAAAGATAATTCTATTAGTCGTTATATTATTACTCCAGAAACGGCTGAAGAAATGATCACTTCCAATACGTTATTGATCATGGTCGATCATCATCGGCCTTCACTATCGATTGCACCTGATTTAGTCAAGAAGACGAATAACATTGTGGTAATCGATCACCACCGCCGCAGCGAAGAGTTTCCAGAAAAACCAGTTTTGGTTTATATTGAACCTTATGCATCTTCGACAGCAGAGTTGGTAACGGAGTTGTTTGAATATCAATCTAATGAAGCCGATCCAATCAATAAGATTGAAGCTACAGCTATGCTGGGCGGAATCATAGTAGATACGAAAAGTTTCTCATTACGAACAGGTTCACGTACATTTGATGCTGCAAGTTATTTAAGGTCCTGTGGGGCAGATGCGGTGTTGATTCAACGTCTATTGAAAGAAGATACGGACACTTACTTACTGCGCAGTCATTTGATTGAATCAATCGATTTTATCAGCGATAAAATGGCGGTTGCAATTGGCGAAGAAGACAGGGTTTATGATACAGTAGTAGCAGCACAAACAGCAGATACGATGTTGTCTATGACAAATGTCGACGCGGCTTTTGTGATTACCAAACGCTCAGATGGGCGTGTCGGAATCAGTGCTCGTAGTTTAGGCGAAATCAATGTTCAAGTTATCATGGAAGAACTTGGCGGCGGTGGGCACTTATCCAATGCTGCAACGCAAATAGATAATTGCACTGTGGCAGAAGCAAAAGAAAAATTAAAAGCAGTAGTAGTTAATCAAGATGAGGGGGAATAAAAATGAAAGTTATTTTCTTAGAAGATGTTAAAGGCAAAGGTAAAAAAGGCGAGGTCAAAAATGTAGCTGATGGATATGCACATAACTTCTTGATCAAAAATGGTTTAGCTAAAGAAGCAACTGCAGGAAGTTTAAGCGAATTAAAAGGGAAAATCAAAGCTGAAGAAAAACAACAAGAAGAAATCAAACAAGAAGCTGAAGAATTAAAAACCCTTTTAGAAAAAGAAGAAAATGCTATTGAAATCAAAGCTAAAGCAGCGGAAGACGGTCGTTTATTTGGTTCAATCACAACCAAACAAATTGCGTCAGCTGTCCAAAAACAATTAGGCATTAAATTGGATAAACGAAAAATCGAATTAAACGTTCCGATTCGGACCGTAACGTCGATGAAAATCGATATTAAAATTCACCCAGAAGTAACAGCAACGATGACTGTAAATGTATCGCCTGAATAAAATACCTAAAACTAAACGCATGAACAAACAATGTTCGGTCAGGATAAGAAATTCTGATCGAACATTTTTTATCTAATGAATCGTAAAAATGCAAACTATACCGGAACACTCGTTCTTATTGCTAGATTGTATTTCAAGAAATTTTGCGGTAAAATAAGAGCATTGAACTAAAGTAGCCAGTCTATACAAAAGGGACAAAAGGCTGCTGAAAGGAAGAGGAAATTTGGCAAATGAAGCTTTTCAAGATCGCTTACCGCCACAAAGTATTGAAGCGGAACAAGCTGTACTCGGGTCAGTTTTCTTAGATCCAGATACGGTTGTTGGAGCATTAGAATTTATTGAAGCAAAAGATTTTTATCGAAGAGGCCATCAACTTATCTTTCAAGCGATGTTAGATTTAAATAACCATAACGAAGCAATTGATATCGTAACGATCACTAATGCGCTGGAATCTAAAAATCAACTTGAAGACGTCGGCGGCATGGCTTATTTGGCTGAATTGGCTGTAACGGTCCCAACAGCTGCCAATATGGAACATTATGCTAAAATCGTTGAACAAAAATCGATCTTGCGTAATTTGATTCGAACAGCAACTGAAATCGTTACTAAAGGATATGACGAAGGAGACGAGCTGGCAACGATTCTAGATGAAGCTGAACGTGGAATCTTAGAGGTATCGGAAAAACGCAATAGAAGCGGTTTTTTATCCATCTCTGAAGTACTGAACACTTCCATCGCCCGCATCGATGAATTGTATCAAAATGATGAAGAAATTACAGGATTGCCGACGGGCTATAAAGCACTAGACAAAATGACGGCTGGTTTACAAAAAGATGAACTCATTATTTTGGCAGCTAGACCGGCAGTTGGTAAGACAGCTTTTGCGTTGAACATTGCTCAAAATGTTGGAACTAAAACAGATGAAACAGTTGCAATCTTCAGTTTGGAGATGGGAGCAGAATCGTTGGTAAACCGGATGCTGTGTGCAGAAGGCAGCATTGATGCAAGCAATCTGAGAACAGGGAATCTTTCTGAAGAAGAATGGCAAAACTTGATCGTGGCAATGGGAAGTTTGTCTAAAGCAAGCATCTACATTGACGATACTCCAGGGATTCGGGTGGCTGAAATACGCGCCAAATGCCGTCGTTTGAAACAGGAAAAAGGCGATTTAGGCTTGATTCTTATTGATTATTTGCAATTGATCGAAGGAACGGGTCGTGAAAGCCGTCAACAAGAAGTTTCTGAAATTTCACGGCAATTAAAAAAATTAGCTAAAGAATTGAGTGTACCCGTAATGGCCTTGTCTCAACTTTCTCGTGGCGTGGAACAAAGGCAAGATAAACGGCCGGTGCTAAGCGATATTCGTGAGTCTGGTTCGATTGAACAAGATGCTGATATCGTAGCATTCCTTTACCGAGATGATTATTACGATCGTGAAGATGGTGAGGATGAGGACGAAGACATGGCAGGAGAAGACAATGTTATCGAAGTCATCATTGAAAAAAACCGGAGCGGGGCACGAGGAACCGTTAAATTATTGTTTATAAAAGAATACAATAAATTTTCGTCATTGGCTTATTTTCCAGAAGATATGCCACAAAGATAGAAAAAGGCTGAAAACGATATCGTTCGTTTTTCAGCCTTTTATTTTTGTTTTAAAAATAAAATATTCGTTTATCAGCTTTTAATAGGCTTTGATAGAATAAAATATTCGCTTTTTATTGAATACTGGTTTAAATACTGATAAACTGAGCTGGTAAATGATGAGCAAAAAAATAAGTAGCGAGGTGTTTATATGTCTTCAGTAGTAGTAGTCGGCACACAGTGGGGCGATGAAGGAAAAGGAAAAATCACTGATTTTTTAAGTGAGAAGGCCGAAGTTATCGCGCGTTACCAAGGCGGAGATAATGCGGGACATACCATTAAATTTAATGGCGTAACATATAAATTGCACTTGATCCCTTCAGGAATATTCGCTGAAAATAAAATCAGTGTGATTGGAAACGGTGTTGTGATCAATCCTAAATCGCTCGTAGAAGAAATCGGTTATTTACATGAACACGGAGTAGCAACGAATAATTTACGTATTTCAGATCGTGCACATGTCGTGCTGCCGTATCATATTTTATTAGATCAATTACAAGAAGATGCAAAAGGCGACCAAAAGATTGGAACAACGATCAAAGGAATTGGCCCAGCGTATATGGATAAAGCTGCTCGCGTCGGTATACGAGTAGCAGATCTACTAGACAAAGAAATTTTTGCAGAGCGTTTGCGTAGCAATTTAGAAGAAAAGAACCGTACGTTCACTAAACTATTCGGTACTGCTCCGATTGAGTTTGAGGATGTTTTTGAAGAATATTATCAATATGGTCAAGAAATCAAACAATACGTTTGCGATACTTCAGTTGTTTTAAATGACGCTTTAGATGCAAATAAACGAGTTTTATTTGAAGGTGCACAGGGTGTGATGCTGGATATCGATCAAGGCACGTATCCTTTTGTAACGTCTTCTAATCCAGTTGCAGGAGGAGTAACGATCGGTAGTGGTGTTGGCCCGTCAAAAATCGACAAAGTTGTTGGTGTTTGTAAAGCTTACACTTCTCGTGTAGGAGATGGTCCTTTTCCAACTGAATTGCATGATGAAGTTGGGCAGCAAATTCGTGAAATCGGGAAAGAATATGGAACGACAACGGGACGTCCACGTCGTATTGGCTGGTTCGATACAGTGGTCATGCGTCATTCAAAACGCGTTTCCGGTATCACAAATCTAGCTTTAAATTCAATTGATGTATTAAGCGGATTGGAAACAGTCAAAATCTGTACAGCGTATGAACGCAATGGCGAACAAATCCTTCATTATCCAGCAAGTTTGAAAGAACTGGCTGAATGCACTCCTATTTATGAAGAAATACCAGGCTGGGGCGAAGACATCACTGCTTGCCGCACATTGGAAGACCTTCCTGAAAATGCCCGTAACTATGTTTACCGCATTGCAGAATTAGTTGGTGTGCGTATATCAACGTTCTCAGTAGGACCAGATCGTGACCAAACCAATGTACTGGAAGACATTTGGTCACAACTCTAGCCGCTAACGTTAACGATGCTGAATCAGAACTAATCGAACCTTTCTCGTAAAATAGCGGTGAGGATTCGGTTAGTTTTTTTGTGTTCTCTACAGGACCAGCTAAAAAAGCTAAGCAATCTAAAAATTTTACTCTCTTTGGAATTTAGCATACAATTAAAAAGTATTCAGGTTAACTATAAGGAGGAAGCTCTAAATGATGAAAGAAAACACATTCGTATTTCACAATGGTGTGGAAATTCCTAATATCGGTTTTGGTACATGGCAAATTCCAAACGAAGAGGCTTATGATGCTGTAACGATGGCTCTTAAAAACGGGTATACTCATATTGATACGGCATTAGCTTATCGCAATGAAGAAAACGTTGGAAAAGCAATTAAAGATTTCGATATTGCCCGTGAAAAAGTTTTTATCACGAGTAAACTTCCAGCACAAATCAAAGGTTACCAAGAAACACTAGAAGCATTTAATGAAACCATTACCAATCTAGGTGTGGATTATTTGGATCTTTATCTTATTCATGCACCATGGCCATGGGACGAAAAAGGCAAAGATTGCACCGAAGAAAATATTCAAACTTGGAAAGCGATGGAAAAGCTTTATAATGACGGCAAGATCCGCGCGATCGGTGTATCTAATTTTTCTAAATCCGATATCCAAGCTATCATCGATGCTTGTGAGATCGTACCAATGGTCAATCAAATACCATTTTACATTGGCCACGATCAAAAAAGTTTGTTAGCTTACTGTAAAGAACACGATATCGTCGTTGAAGCCTATTCTCCTCTGGCAACTGGGCAAATTTTGAACAGTCCTGAAATTAAAGAGATGTCAGAAAAGTATGGTGTAACGCCAGCTCAATTATGTATCCGTTACTGCTTAGAACACGAAACGCTGCCTCTTCCAAAGTCAACGCATGAAGAGCGCATTATTGAAAACAGCAAACTTGATTTCAAGATTACTCCTGAAGACGTCAAAAAACTTGATGCAATTGAAGATGTTCGTGCAAAATAAATAAGCTTTACTATAAACTAAGGGGTTGAGGCATATGTCTCAGCTCCTATTTTTTATATAATACAATTCATTAGTAGATGTTCTTTGCTCTATTCTACGTTTTTTAATTCAAAGATCACTCTATAAATGGCCTGGACCATAATTTTTTAAGCGGAACAACGAAAAATAATTAAAGGATACCTTGCGCAAGTAGCAATTGTTGTGTTAAAATTATTCTTATAGATGGACATGATCGATATAAGGGTTGTTAGCTCAGTAGGTAGAGCAGCTGACTCTTAATCAGCGGGTCGAGGGTTCGATCCCCCCACAGCCCATTGGGTGCCAAACCCACGAGACGGACAAACGTTGGTGCGAAAGCATTTTGAAAACGTTTTGTTGCGTCTTTTTTTTGTTTTCTTTTACAGAGAGAAACAACATGAAAAAGTACTGCGGTCATTGTGTTAGCTCGAATTAGAAATAAGCATATTTATTGTTTTGCTTTAGTTAAAACGGTACCCTTTTATTTGTAGTGGAAGAACAACCACAATGAAGTGGAGAAAATAGGAGGGGTTCATAATGAGCATGATGGTAAAAGGTATCTACGATAATGCCCAAGAAACACTTGAGGCCGTTAACCAGTTAAAATCAGAAGGTTATACAGCAAATGAAATTACTGTTGTTACCGGTCAAAATAAAAATCCTAATTTGAAAGATTTAAATGAAGCAAAAGTGTCGACTGCTGATGCCACAAAAGAAGATCACGAAGATGAAGAATCTGTTTGGGAAAAAATCAAAGATGTGTTCACAGTGAAAGACTATGAAAAGGGAAATTCTGTAGGAAACCCGTTAGCTGAATATGGTGTGTCCGATGACGTCGCTAGCGATTTAGATTATAAAAACGAGCTGGAAAAAGGCAGAATTTTGATTGTCGTGGATGATGCTAAAGAAATGCAAAAAAATTCTCCAGAGAAAAAACCATTGATTTAAATAATATTTGGCAGTGTTGCCTAAAAAAGATAGAATAATAAGGGGATAAGCAAAGAGCGTTGTTCTTGCTTTCCTCCTTTATCTGGTTATAACAGCAAAAAAACACTTTTATTTGAAGAAAGTGATCAGTCAGTTAGAAAACTATTTTATATGAAAAAAAAGAATAGGAGGGAAATAGTTGATTCAATACATAAGCTCACTGAGTCCCGTAATGCAAACGTTACTTGCGACTTTCTTTACTTGGGGAATGACAGCTCTTGGAGCAGCCCTTGTGTTTACGACAAAAAAAGTGAATCAAAAATTAATGGACGGGATGCTTGGTTTTGCTGGCGGAGTTATGATCGCCGCAAGTTTTTGGTCTCTTTTAGCACCAGCCTTATCTATGGCAGAAAGCGGACCCTTTCCATCTTGGTTTCCAGCGGCAGTTGGTTTTATGTCAGGAGGCCTCTTTTTATGGGGAGTAGATAAAGTCATTCCGCATTTACATCCCAACACGCCGCGTGCCGAAGCTGAAGGAATTCAGCCATATAAGAGGCACAGAAGCACATTATTAGTTTTAGCGATCACGATGCACAATATCCCAGAAGGGCTTGCAGTAGGGGTGGCGTTTGGATCTGTCGCAACTGGAAACCCTGAAGCTTCGATAGCTGGAGCAACTGCTTTAGCTATTGGGATGGGCATTCAAAATTTCCCGGAAGGCACAGCAGTTTCGATGCCGCTTAGACGAGACGGCTTATCCCGCTGGAAAAGTTTTTATTATGGACAACTCTCGGGAGTTGTTGAACCTATTGCAGCTCTGATAGGTGTAGCAGCTGTAACCTTAATGCAGCCTCTTCTTCCATTTGCTTTAAGTTTCGCTGCAGGCGCGATGATTTTTGTCGTAGCTGAAGAAGTTATTCCAGGCTCGCAAGAAAATGGCAATAAGGACTTAGCATCTATGTGGTTGATGATTGGGTTTACGATCATGATGATTCTTGATGTAGCCTTAGGATAAGTTTTTTTAAAAACGAAGTTTATTATTGCTTTTTGAAATCTAGGAAAAAGAATGAAACAGTTAAAAACAGGAGTTGGGATTATATCCCAACTCCTGTTTTTAACTAGACTTATCTATTTCTGCGATCCGAATTCGAAATTAAGGGGAAGAACTTTAAAGCATATAATGCACACAAGCCAACAATTACGTAAATGATTTTTGAAAGAATTGCAGTTTGTCCACCAAAAATCATAGCTACAAGATCAAATTCGAAAAGTCCAACTAACAGCCAGTTTAATCCACCAACGATCAATAGGCCTAAAGCAACACTGTCTAATGTTTTCATTGTTATTTCCCTCCTTCGTTTATTAACCTTACTATACTATTCGCTTATTAAAGAGTCGAATGATATGACTTAAATTAAATAACCGCTTTTTATATCAAAACTATTTTTTGGGGATACCCTCTTGGGTCCTAGATTAGTGGGTAGGTCACAATTTAATAGGAAAACCGTAACCCATTGTGAGCAATCAGCTCTCTGCCTAACAAACGGGTAATAAAATATTAGCGACTTGTTAGGGTGAACCTGCCCAGCTCATAATAATATAAGAAACGGCTATCGGTGCGTCATTAGAAGGTATTTCCCTTATCATTTTTCTCAAAAATGAGTTTGCATGATGAAGGAGATTACTAGTTGATCAGAAAAATTTCGATTTCGAAAATTTCACTATAAGAAAAACCAAACGAAAAGCAACCCATATTAGAAGTGGTAGGAATAAAGAGAAAAACGTGCTTTTTAAACTTTTACCGATTTTGAGAATAAGTTTGGTTTCACCAAGCAAGAATGGCTTAAAAATTGCTAAAAAGAGCAATAGCCAGTACTATTTACTTAAAGAACATTTCGAAAATAAAACAATTTGGAAAGGGAGTGCAACATGAAAGAGAATGGGATTATGATGCAATATTTTGAATGGCATTTGGAAGCAGACGGAAAACATTGGGAACGGTTAAAAGCAGATGCAGAACACCTAAGTAAAATGGGTGTGACAGGTGTTTGGATCCCGCCTTGTTTTAAAGCAACGGGCATCAATGATGTAGGCTATGGTATTTATGACTTGTATGATTTAGGCGAATTTGATCAAAAAGACGCTATTCGAACCAAATATGGAACGAAAAAAGAATTAAAAGCTGCGGTTGATGAGCTACATAAATATGACATTCAAGTTTATGCGGATATCGTATTGAACCATAAAGCCGGGGCAGATGAAACAGAACGTTTTATGGCCAGCGAAGTGAATCCGGATGATCGTAATCAAACGATAAGCGAACCTTATGAAATTGAAGGATGGACAAAATTTACTTTCCCAGGCAGAAAAGGCACTTATTCTGATTTTCAGTGGTCATGGGTCCATTTTTCAGGAATTGATTACAATCAAGAGAATGGGAAAAAAGCAATCTATCGTATTGAAGGCGAAAATAAAGGTTGGGCCAATGACGACAAAGTAAACAACGAATATGGTAATTATGATTATTTAATGTATGCAGATATCGATTATGCACATCCAGGAGTCATTGAGGAAACTAAAAAATGGGCCAAGTGGTTCATAGAAGAAACAGGTGTCGATGGGTTCCGGTTGGATGCTGTGAAGCACATTAACGAGAACTTTATATACGATCTAGTTAAAACGATTCGAAATGAATTTGGCGAACAATTTTTTGTGGTCGGTGAATACTGGGATTCAGCTTATGAAAGTGTAGAAGGTTATTTGGAAGACCAAGACTTCAATTTGGCATTAGTTGATGTGGGGTTGCATACTAACCTAGAACAAGCATCAAAATCAGGAAATGAATACGATTTATGCCAGCTATTTGATGCTACATTGATGAAAAAAAATTCTTCGTATTCGGTGACATTTGTCGATAACCATGATTCACAGCCAGGTCAATCGTTGGAGTCTTTTGTTGAATCTTGGTTTAAACCTCTGGCATATGGTGTCATTTTATTGCGTGCAGAAGGGTATCCTTGTTTATTTTATGGGGATTATTATGGGATACAAGGAGAGAACCCTATAGCTCCACAACAAGAGATGATTGATAAGCTGTTATATATTCGGACTCATCATGCTTATGGCGAGCAAGTCGATTACTTTGATCACCCTAATTGTATTGGCTGGACGCGTTTAGGGAATGAACAACATCCTTATGGCTGCGCAGTGGTGCTGTCAAATGGAGAAGCAGGTTATAAAGAGATGCAGATGGGCAAACAACATGCCGGGGAAACCTTCGCGGATTATACTGGAAATCATGAAGAAAAAGTAGTTATTGATGAAAACGGAAATGGGCATTTTTTAGTCCAAGCCGGATCGATTTCCGTTTGGGCAAAAGAAGGCGTAAAGCCAGAAGAAGCAGCGGAAGAAAAGTAAAAATAGGATTCCAACAGCGTAACGAACTGTTGGAATCCTATTTTTTTAATTGTTTAATGAGAATGTTTGTTTAGATTTGTCCACGTTTGTCATCGATTTTGAAATCTGTCGGCATTGGTGTTTCTAAATCTTCAATCGGCGGATATTCTTGGTCTGGCGCAGTAGTTGTGTCTTCTTCTTTAAGGTTGCTTGAATGAAGAACAACGTCAGAACCATGTGTCTTGACATTCGTTGTGTACAAATCATCTTCAATATTTTCCATCGTTTCTGCTAAATCAGGATTTGTATAATTGATTTCTTCTTCAACTTCGTGATACGTTTCTTTTATTTCATCAGTGAATTGGTTAACTTTATCCATCGCCTGTTCTTGTAGCGAAAGTGCTTCTTTTTTTAGATCTGCACGTAGCTCTCGTCCTGATTTTGGAGCAAAGAGCAAAGCCGTAATAGCAGCAGCTGTACCTACAAATAAAGTTCCCATGAAATTGTTTTTAGACATGTTTAAATTCTCCTTCAAAAATGTATTTTTTAATTAAAATCAACGTTTGTTTCTTTCGAACTTTTCTTTTTAAACAGCCTTACTGCTGTTTTTTTAAGCAATGAGAAAGTTGGAAGACTGCTGTTTTTTTTGCTAGAAGAGCCAAAAAATTGAGAAACTGCATCTGTACCTGATTGTTTCAATTCGTCAAGAGCATTTTGAAAATCGGTGATCGATTGAGAAAAATAATCAATATTTTTCATTTTATCATTAACTTCTGTAGTCATTCCATTAACCTCTTGTGTTAACTGATCTATTTTGTTCTTTATTGCATCTGCTTCTCTCGTGAAAAAATCAATCTTATCTTGGGCATTCGTTGCGGTTTTTTCTGCAGCTTTCATTAGACTGGAAACTTTTTTTCCGAAAATTATTCCAAATACAATTAACGCGATCAAAGCTAAACCAACAATGACAACTGCAATGATTCCACCTGACATGTCATTTTCACGCTCCCTTCTAAAGTAAAAACACCGTTTAGTGTCTATAGAATACCATTAAAGCAAGGAATTTCCAAATAATATGAAATCGTATTCTCCTTGCTTTTAGCTTTATTTGTCAAAGGAAAGAACGTTTTTTTGAACGTGTAGTCAAACGCGCCATTATCAGTTACAATAAAAGGTAAATAAAACATACGGTACAACAATGGAGAATACAATGAAACAAGGTAGGGAAGTTAGGAGGAGAGCTAAAATTGGACGCATTTTCAAATCAAAATGAACAAGCAAACCCAAACCAAGTGCTAAGAACAGAATTATTTGCGGTAACAGATGGAAAAATCATCTCAATCGAGAGCGTAGCTGATCCGGTCTTTTCTGAGAAAATGATGGGAGACGGTTTCGCCATGGAACCGACATCGAACATCGTGCTTGCTCCAGTCAGCGGCAGATTATTTCAAGTTGCTGGTGCCTTACACGCTTATGGTATCGTGACGGATAAAGGGATAGAAGTTTTGGTTCATGTTGGATTAGAGACCGTTACTTTAAATGGAGAAGGCTTTGTAAGTTCATTAAAAGAAGGTATGATGGTTAAACAAGGAGAGCCCTTAGTTACCGTAGACTTTGATTACCTCATCAGTCAAGGCTGCAAGACGACTACTTCAGTGGTCGTTATCAATGGATGCAGCTCTCTTTATCATTATGAATTAAATCAAGAGGAACATGCTGTTGCAGGAGAAACGCTTGCGTTAGTGGTTTTGAAAAGTCCAGATAAATGATAGAAGAGCTCAGCAGCCTGAAAGATCAGATTTTTTCAGGCCTATTTGTCCCAAAAGAACAATTGAACACACTACTGGAGCAAAATAATCCAGCTGTCCTAAATTAGAGAGTGAAAGCCATTTCTCTAATTTTTTTGCACTTCGTTCTTAGGTTGGGTATAATGAAAGGATACAATGGAAGTAATGTGCCTTTATGTGAGAGCTTAAAACTCTAAGGAGGGTTTAAATTGAAAAAAGTATTAGTAGTAGACGATGAAAAACCAATCTCAGATATAGTGAAATTTAATTTAACAAAAGAAGGTTACGATGTATATACGGCTTATGATGGTGAAGAAGCCCTCGAAAAAGTTGAAGAAGTTGAACCGGATTTAATTATATTGGATTTGATGCTGCCTAAAATCGATGGGTTGGAAGTGTGTCGCGAGATACGTAAAACGCACGATATGCCAATTATCATGGTAACGGCTAAAGATTCAGAAATTGATAAAGTACTAGGGTTAGAATTGGGTGCAGACGATTATGTAACCAAACCGTTTTCGAATCGAGAATTGGTTGCACGTGTAAAAGCTAACTTGAGACGACATGGAAATGCAAAAGCAGCAGTTGTAGAAGAAGAAGAAACAAACGACATTGAAGTTGGGGCATTAACCGTTCACCCGGATGCTTATATTGTCTCAAAAAGAGGCGAAACAATTGAATTGACTCACCGGGAATTTGAACTGCTGCATTATTTAGCGAGACATTTAGGACAAGTAATGACCAGAGAACATTTGTTGCAGACCGTCTGGGGTTATGACTATTTCGGAGATGTTCGAACGGTCGACGTAACAGTCAGAAGATTAAGAGAAAAAATTGAAGATAGTCCTAGCCATCCGGCTTGGTTAGTTACAAGACGTGGCGTTGGTTATTATTTAAGAAACCCTGAACAGGAGTAGAAGTTCATGAAGAAAAAAATTGGGTTTTTTCAATCGATCGATTTTAAAATTGTCTTCGTGTTCATTGTTTTATTATTGGTTGCCTTAGAATTGATAGGAGCCTATTTTGTTAGACAATTAGAAACACAATTGATTGATAACTTTCAAGAGGAACGCAGACTTCAAGTAGGATTTTTGGACAATACGTTGCAACCTCTGTTAGTAGACAAAGAAAATCGGAATTTGAATGAAGAAATTGGAAGGTTGTTAGGAGATTTTTCAGGAAATGGTGTACTAGAAGCCCAAGTCATCAATCCACAACACTACATTTTAGGAACAAGCGACACAACGAATCAATCGGTTGTCGGCATGAAATCGAAAGATCGTGATGTTCATCAAGCTTTATTGTTAAGCAGTAAAACCACAAGTCAATATACGGATCAAACAACCAACGACCGAATCTGGAAGTTGGTTTCTCCAATTATAGCGAATGACGGCTCTAATGAAGTATTAGGCGTCATTTCATTAAAAACCAATATTGAAAGTGTTTATCAACAAATTGAAGAAATTACGATCATCTTTTTAAATGCTTCGCTTATTTCTATGGGTCTGACAGTATTGCTGGCTTTATTTATTTCGCGAGCAATCACTAAACCAATCACTGAAATGACTCACCAAACTATTCAAATGGCAGAAGGCAATTATTCTGGACAAGTAAAAATTTACAGTGAGGATGAGTTGGGACAATTGTCTTTAGCGATCAATGACCTTTCCATCAAAGTAGAAGAAGCACAGGAATCAACAGAAGCAGAGAGAAGAAGATTAAACAGTGTCTTGACCCACATGACAGATGGCGTTATCGCCACTGACCGCAGAGGGAAAATTGTGATCATCAACGAGATGGCCATGGAGATGCTAAATGTTACGCAAGAAACAGCGATTGGCCGATCCATTCTGGAAGTTCTGAAAAAAGAAAAAGAATTTTCATTGCGTAAATTATTAGAAAATGAAGAAGAGTTATCTTTTAATTTTTCAACGCCTGAAAACCCCTTGATTTTGCAAGGAGGATTTTCTTTGATCCAAAGAGAAACGGGTTTTATCAGCGGAATCGTCTGCGTCTTGCATGATGTAACGGAACAAGAGAAAATAGAACGGGAACGCAGAGACTTTGTCTCGAATGTTTCACACGAGTTAAGAACACCATTAACCAGCATGCGGAGCTATCTGGAAGCTCTGATCGATGGGGCTTGGAAAGATCCTGAGATCGCACCGAATTTTCTGCAAGTTACGCAAGAAGAGACCGATCGCATGATTCGTATGATTTCTGATTTATTGAACTTATCAAGAATGGATGCAGGCAATAGCGAATTGGAATTGGAGTACATCAATATCAATGAATTGATGAGCCACGTACTGGATCGCTTTGATATGATGATCCAATCTTCGGATAAACCTAAAAAGGCCTTTTCAATCAAACGCGAATTTACCAATCGTCAGATTTGGGCCGAAATAGATACGGATAAAATGATGCAAGTATTTGATAACATTATGAATAATGCTATTAAATATTCGCCGGACGGCGGAACGATCACTTGTCGGCTGCAGGAAACGCATAATAGCGTCGTTATCAGCGTTTCTGATCAAGGAATGGGAATACCAAGGAAAGACTTGCCGCATGTCTTTGACCGCTTTTATCGAGTAGATAAGGCCAGAGCACGTTCGATGGGCGGGACAGGTCTGGGTCTAGCCATTTCTAAAGAAGTGATTCAACGACATGGCGGAAAAATTTGGGTAGACAGCATCGAAGGAAAAGGGACAACCTTTTATGTTTCGTTGCCGTATCTCCCTTATGAGGAGGATGATTGGGAATGAAAGGAACAGGATTTATCAGAATAGCTTTGATATTTCTCATTATCCTCAGTCTTTTTCTGACTTGGGCGATTTGGACTATGCCGAGTCAGTACGATGAACAAACCAACAACGATCAAAAAAAGACCTCTTCTGTGACAATTTCACGACAGCTTTCGCATGTGTTCGGTCCCTCGCAGATTGTTTTACATGAAGCAGGAATGGACAAAATAACGACTAATCGTGCGACTTTGTCGACGTTCTCCAAATTTTTTATGGTGGATTGGCAAATGGAAAATTTAGAAGATCCTTTAGAAATTTCGAATGAGAACTATCAGAACAGTCTGTCTCAATCAGATAAAATAGAGTTGATTTATTTGGAAAATATTCCTTTTGGAATGATGAGCGATAAATTTACCAATTTGCCTGGAGAGTACCAGAATCGGACGTTTGATCGGGTGTATCTTTCTATTTCTGACCCAGACAGAATTTATTTCTATAATACGGATTCTGATTTATTGTACAGCAGCAGCCTAGAAGGTGTGGATCAGGAAAAATTGATGGCGGCTCTTCGAAAAGAAGAAGCAGCTTATCAGTCTGTGATGACCGTGAAGGCCAAGAACAACAACATATATTTACCGATTGCCCCGTTTGAACTGCCTTATCTAACCTATATGGTGGAAAGACAGCCGAATAGTCTGTTTATTGAACGATTATTTGACGATACTTCTGAAGTGAAAGAAACGCGGAGTGAAAATTCCGTTCAGTATATTGACTACATTAGTAAAATGTTTGTCAACGAAGACACGAATATTCTAAGTTATTACCGTAATCGCGCATCGGACAAAAAAATGCCGTTAACTGAGACGCTAAGAGATTCGTTCACTGAATTGATGTTGTATGAAAACTGGTCCGATGAAATCCATTTCTTTGACTACAACAGCCAAAGCAATGTCGTCACCTATCGTCGGTATATTGACGGTTATCCTGTTTTCGGAACGACCGATTATGGGGCAACACACATTACAGTTGTTGAAAATGGCATGTCAGAATTACAAGTACCATTAATGGTTGCACAAACGCCGATTTCAGATGAAGACAATCAAAAAGAACTACTAAATGGGGAAGAATTGCTGCTGTATTTAGCAGAACAAGGTTATGCCATCGAAGAGATCGAAGATATCCAATTAGGGTACACATGGTCTAATAGTTCTGAATCCAGCCGAGTGATTAGTTTAGAGCCTGATTGGTACATTTATGTCAATGGTTCTTGGCTGAACTCTCGAGATTTGCATCAGGATGGAGGAGATGAGAGCAATGGACTTTAAGCGAATTGAAATCATTTTTGTCCTGACCTTCCTGGCACTGAATGTTTTTCTCCTAGTGACTTATTTTGATAAAAATTACAATGACTTCTCAGAAAATGATTCTAATGTTCAAGTGAATTTTATAGATGAAATGGATAAAGCCAACATCAAGTTGCCTAAATTCCAAAATGAAACAAATAAAGTTCCTTATGTTCAAACTGAAGCAAACGATTTGTTAACAGAAAACCGCGACAAACTTAGCAATCAAACGAGAATTGTTGAAGAAAATGGAGCGATTTACAGCAGTATCTTATCTAATCCAATTGCCTTGTCTCAAGAAAAAAAATTAACGTCTAAAGATATCGAAAAATTAAACGATTTCGTAAAAAGCGATCAAATCTTGTTTGGAAAAGACTATCAATTTTTCCGCTATATTCCCTCGGGGCAACAAATTATTTATGCACAAATTGCAAATAATATTCCAATTACCGATGGAACTTCAGAAATCATTTTTCATTTAGACAGCAGTAAGCAAGTCATTTCTTACGAACAACGTTATGTAGGACCAGTCACGGTGCAAGGTGAAAGTCGTGAATTGATCACAGATAAAAATGCCGTCGATATTTTGTATCAAAATAATGAAATACCGGCAGATACTACTGTGAAAAAGCCTATTTTAGGTTATTACCGCACACTGAATTTGGAAGAATTAAGCATGTACGCGCCTGTCTGGTTTGTAGAAATAGATTCCAGTACCGATACGCAAGCGAAGCGTGTTGATGCTATTAATGGGACTATTATCAAGAGTTCTTCTACAGAGACACCGCCATCAGAAGAAAAAGACGACTCATCTGCCGATTCTTCTGAATCGAGTTCCAGTGAGCTGTCTTCAGAGAAACAATAAACAATCAAACCCTTAAACCAGCGACCTAAGAGATTTTTCTTGGTTCGCTGGTTTTTTTGGTTCTTTATCAAACCGTGTTGGTCATTATTAGGATCAAACAGACAGGTAGATATTTTGCGGTATTTGGTATAAAATGAGTGGGATGATCGAGGGGGATTAGTGAAATGTTAAAAGGCCAAAATCAAGGATTAAAAGTCAGTATTCTAGCGAGTGGCAGTTCTGGAAACGTGACGTATATTGAGTCAGAAAAAAAGAAACTATTAGTTGACGGTGGATTAAGCGGAAAAAAAATTACTGAATTATTAAAAAAAATCGATCGTGATGTTGCCGATTTGGACGGTATCTTAGTTACCCATGAGCACCGGGATCATGTACATGGGGTTGGTGTGTTAGCTCGTAAATACAAATTAGATGTTTATGCTAACGAAAAAACGTGGGAAGCAATGTCTCCGATTATTGGCGATATCAAAACAGAGCAAAAATTTGTTTTTGAAATGGGTAAAACAATGGCAATTGGAGACGTAGATGTAGAAAGTTTCGGTGTGTCTCATGATGCTGTGGATCCCCAATTTTATACGTTTCATAAGAACGATAAACGATTTGTGATGTTGACCGATACAGGATATGTGAGCGATAGGATGCGTGGTATTTTAGCGGATGCGGATGCTTATTTATTCGAGAGCAACCATGATTTAGAAATGTTGCGGATGGGTGCTTACCCTTGGCATTTAAAACAACGGATTTTAGGCGATAAAGGTCATTTATCAAATGAAGACGGTGCTTTAGCTTTAGCTGAAATCATAGGAGAAAAAACCAAACGTGTATACCTAGGCCATTTAAGCAAAGACAATAATATCAAAGAATTAGCCCGTATGACTGCGGAAAGTATATTAAAAGAAAAAGGGACCGGAGTAGGCGAAACCTTCACTGTTTATGACACAGATCCCAGTGAACCAACTTCTTTATTTGTTATTTAATATAAACGAAAATTAAATGAACACTTCTCCAGACCATAGAAAAGAACAATTATGGTTTGGATTTTTTTTGCAAAAAATGCGAATAAGGGAAGATGATGGCTATCCCTAAAAATTAAGGTTAGAATAAAGAAAAGTGAGAGCAGATAACGCTAGTAAAAAGGATACTTATGGTAAACTAAAAGAAAAATAGTGTTAATTGGTCTAATTGTTTTCATAAAAAATTCAAAGGTTAAGGTTAAACTAAAGCTATAAAAAAAAGGTGAGAGGTGATTAAAGTGAGCCAAAATAATAAAAAATCAACAAATGAAACCAAACCTAAAAAACGTGGAACATTAAAGTCCGGTATTCTTGGCGGAGTGATTGGGGGATTGGTCGTCGCTTTGTTGGGTGGAGGATACCTTTATACGATGGAACCCGATATGCCCACTAATTCAACAGGGATAGTCGATAAGAATGGCAAAGTAACAACTACCGATGTCAGCGTCAATGTTACTTCTGAAGTAACCGATGCAGTAGCGAAAGTTGAAGATTCGGTTGTTTCAGTCGTAAATATGCAAGAGCAAAATACAGAAGGGTTCGGCGGCATTTTTGGTTCTGATTCTGATGGTACAAATATGTCAGAGGATTCTAGTTTGCAGACTGCTGGTGAAGGCAGCGGCGTCATTTATAAAATCGATGGCGATACCGCTTATGTCGTGACCAATAATCATGTTATCAATGAGTCGGATGCCGTTGAAGTGCTGATGAAAGACGGCACAAAAGTAGAAGCTGAAATTATTGGAACAGATATTTGGACCGATTTAGCAGTTTTATCTATTCCATCTGAAAACGTGACGAAAGCAGCAACTTTTGGAGATTCTGATAGCTTAACAGTTGGCGAGCCTGCTATTGCTATTGGTTCACCGCTAGGTACTAATTTCGCATCTTCTGTTACTCAAGGTATCATCTCTGCTAAAAATAGGAGTGTGGATACAGATATTAACGGAGATGGCGTCATTGACTGGGAAATGACAGCTCTGCAAACCGATGCAGCGATCAACCCGGGAAACTCAGGAGGGGCTTTGATCAATATTGCTGGACAAGTAATTGGAATCAACTCCATGAAAATCTCGACAGATACGGTTGAAGGAATGGGATTTGCTATTCCTAGTAACGATGTTGTCAGCATTATCAATCAATTAGAAACAGAAGGTAAAGTTGTTCGTCCTGTTCTTGGCATCAGCCTCTTGGATATTTCACAAATATCTGAGCAGCAACAAGCAAGTGTCTTGAAATTGCCAAAAGATGTGACAGCAGGTGTAGTCGTTGGACAGGTACAACCTGATTCAGCAGCAGAAAAAGGCGGCTTAGAGCAATACGATGTTATAGTGAAATTTAATGGCGAGGACGTTGTTGATACCATTTCGTTGCGTAAAGAAATTTACAAAACTGAACTTGGCAAAGAAATCGAAGTTGAGTATTACCGCAATGGAAAATTAGAAAAAACAACCATCACCATGACCGATACAGAGTCGATAACTTAAAGATAAAAAACCGAGTATCCACATTTTAACCAATGTGGATACTCGGTTTTTTTAGGCTTTTTTTCGCAAAAAATTCAAAACTGGGGATAAACAAATCAAAATAGTTTTGAACATTGTGCATAAGTGCTGTAAAATGGAAAAAGACACACATCGTGGAAACGAAAGTTATCCACAAAAATTGGAGGAGACTGTGGATGGAACGTATTTATGCTTGTCAAGAAGATGTAGAAGAAGCGCTAGATGATGCAGTTTATGGCGGTTTTGAAATGCCGATATTGAAGCCTGTTGACCCTGTGGATAACGTTGAAGTGAAATGTGCTTATTGCCAAAGCCCAGCCATATATGTGGTAGAGAACGGGTATTCGTCTACCATATGAAGTGCTGGAGTTGTGTACATGTGGATAACTTTTGTGGATAACTACGTTTTTAAGGGGGATAACTGTGAATATCAAAATTATTACTGTTGGAAAATTAAAAGAGAAGTATTTAAAAATGGGAATCGCAGAATATACGAAACGGCTAGTAAGCTACTGCAAAATTGAATTAATTGAAGTTCCAGATGAAAAAGCTCCCGAAAAATTAAGCGAAGCAGAAATGCTTCAAGTCAAAGAAAAAGAAGGCGAACGGATACTGTCTAAAATCTCAGATCAGGCTTATGTATTTGCTTTAGCGATTGAAGGAAGTCAGCGGACATCTGAAGCATTTTCTAAAGAAATTGAACAGCTCGGTATTCAAGGAAAAAGCAATTTGGTTTTTGTCATCGGCGGCTCATTGGGATTAAGCGAAGCAGTGATGAAACGCAGCAATGCTCAAATCTCTTTTGGAAAAATGACGCTGCCGCATCAATTGATGCGTTTAGTGCTGATCGAACAAATTTACCGCAGCTTTAGAATTATGAAGAATGAACCGTACCATAAGTAAATGAGGTTTTTAATTTTATGATTTATTCGTATTACTACAAATTTTAAAATTATCCCAATTTGTTCAAAAAATGATATTAAAAATTTTTTCAACTTATCAAAATTAGAATAGTGAGTATTAACAAAGATGATTTTAAATAGTGACAAAAGGAGAACCAGTATGAAAAATAAACTCCATCAATATTTTACCGATTTAAATGAATACTTTAGTCCAAGTAAAATTTTGTTTAATTCTTTTATTAGTAGTTTTTTGTTGATATGGATGGATTATAAGAATCTGATAAGTCAATTTGGTAGTGATGTTTTTGGCAAGTTTATGATAATATTTTTTCTCGTAATCTTGCTCTTTTTAGTTTTTTTAAATTATAAAAAATTATCTTACTCACTATACGCTAAAGATTTGTCTGAAACCGACATTATATTAATTTCCGTTAGTATTAACTTAGTGAGTTTATTATGTTTTAGAATTATAGCCTTATATAACTTAAATTTTATTACTATAATATTATTTTTTTCATTTTTAGCTTTATTTGGATTGATATTTTTAAGAGTTTTAAGAATAGGTACCGATTCTCTAAAGGAACCGGTTACTAGTATTACTGTTGATTTGCGATTAATAATAAATAATGAAATTGAATATGAGAAAAACTTTATATTAGGTGAGGATGCAGTTGAATACGATTTACTAGATAGAGAGCCTATAGTTAATGAGTTAAAAAGTTTAATAAAAGACTACAATTCTGAAGAACGTTTGGTTATTGGCATAGAAGGTAAATGGGGAACTGGAAAATCCACAATTGTTAATAATCTAAGCAATGAAATAAAAGATAACGATGAAATATTGATTATTGACGAATTTAATCCATGGGTATATGAAAATAATGCGGCTATGTTCAAGGGATTACTCGATAAAGTGTTTGATAGAGAGACTTTTGAGATTTCTTCAGAAGAATTAACTAGAATAAAAAAATCTTTTTTTTCATTAGTATTCGGTGAAAAATTTAATGGTTTACAAAACTTAATAAATGAAACTAAATATGATGAGCAAGCTCTTTTGAAAAGGATCAATAATTATTTAAATAAAAATAATCGAAAGATAGTTTTAATTATTGATAATTTAGATAGGTTATCTAGTGACAAGATAGTTTTAATTTTAAGTTTTGTCCATAACGTACTAAGTGGTATAGAAAATTTCATTATAATTTTAGCTTATGATCAAGAAGAATTAAATGATATCTTACTAAGTGAGAATATATCTAAAAAATATTTAAGCAAGTTAATTCAAAAAAGAATAATTTTACCGGTTCCGAATAAATCAACAATAGTAAGAATTTCATATTTATCGTTATCAAATATATTAAAGGGATTTAATATAGAATATTCTGAAACTGAATTACAATTTATTGTCAATTCTTTAGTAAATCAAGGATTAGAATTAAGAGAATTGAAAAGAATAATAAATTCTATAATTTTACCATTGAGAAAATTTACAACGCATAAATATTTTACTGATTATTTTATATTGGAACTAATTAAATATTTTGACTACGATTTGTATCTAGAAATGTACGAAAACCCTGATATGTTTATAACATTTGATAGTAAAGATTACGCATGGGATAAGGCTAAACAAAATAATGAAAATAAGGAATATTTTGATAAACTTTCAAAAAAACATGGAAATTATTTTTCTTTATTGCAATTAAATTTTTCTAAAGTGAAAGATTATCTTAACGGATCAGATTTAAACTTAAGAACTTCGTATACACGGCAAGATCCTGCGTATAAAAATGCTCATAAAAATAAAAGAATATATAGTGCAGACTTTTATTCAATGTATTTTAATTTTAGCTTGACTAAAGAAGCAGAAATATCTGAAAAAATGAATGAATTCCTTGGTAGTAATAACCCCTCAAAATCTGGTACTGATGCAGCAATAGAGTATATTTACAGTTTAGACATAGAAGAGCAGAATTATTCATTGATGCATATAGAATATATTGGTGATGACATCCTTTTAGAGAATCGAATATATTTTATTGAAGAATTATTGAAGAATTTAGATGCGTTATCTGATGAACGTCCATTCTTAGGTATAAGTAATAGAGAAAGAATTATCATTCTTATTTCTGAGTTGTTGGTAGTGATAAAAGATGAGAAAACTATCAAGTCTTTTCTAAATGAAAATTTAAATAAAATAAACGATATTTCGAATTTAGACAGTCTTATATATTGGACAAACTCTAAGGAAAAAGTAAAAATTGAGAACGACAACATAGCGAGTATTGTAAAAGAACATTTGGGTAATATTATCATTAAAATAGTGAGTAATAAAGTAAATATCTTTGATTATGATTTAAATAAAAAAGGCAATTTAATTTCTGTTTATAAATATTACTTAAGTGAAGATAAAGATTTAGATGAGCTTAAAGAATATTTAAAGGGATTATACAACAAAAATACTCTTTATAAAATACTTTATGAATTTATTTTTAGCTCAACTGATGGATCCACATATGAATATTATGTGAGTCAAGATTTCGAAAAACTAAATGATATGGAAATGATATTTGAGTTAATAAATCAAACGGAGCCTGAAGATGAAAAACAAACAATAATTAAAGAAATATATTTTTTGACTAAAGAAGAAATATTTACATCATCTGATATGTCTGAAAGAGGTGTAATGAATTTGAATTATAGGTTATGATTTTCTAGTGCCTACTTAGGGAGTAGTAGTTGTTTGGCTTAGGAAAATTGTATGAAAGCACCTATGAGTTTTTATTCTTAGATTAGTATCTTTAATTTAGTGCAGAAGAATCCTGTATTCAAGATAATTTAGTAGCTAAGTACTAGTTAATCGAAAAGTGATTTAATAAAAATATTGTAATAGATAAAATTAAAACCTCATTTAGATATAGTACGGAGAACCGTATCATAAGTAAATGAGGTTTTTACGAGAATGACAGTATATTTAAAAGCTATCTTGAAAGTGAAAAAATACAACATGTTTTAAGGAGGGAAACCTTGTATACGTTAAACAACTTAAGGAAGAAGTTAGTTACTCAGAAAATAACTGAAGAAGAATATGAATTATTGAAAGATTTTAATGAAGATTTCCAAAAGTATGCAAATATTTATGATTGTTGCTTCAATGTAATGAAGTCTTTAGAGGAGCTTAATACATTTAATGAAGGTACTAAGTACGATGATAAAATTACTTTAAATATACTATATGCTGAATATAAATATCTTATATATAAATACATTTTATTTACTAGACAGTTAGTCGACAATATGAAATCTTTTGGTGCCCAAATTAAGAATGAGAATATAGAAACGATAATAAAAGAATATGAAAAAAAGGACGAGAGTCAATTCTTGAAAGTATTGAGAGATTTTGGGCAACATTTTTCATTGCCAATAACTAATTTCTCAAAAGAAATTGATATTGTTAGCGGTGAAATAACATGTGAGTTGATAATTGAAAAGAATCACCTTGAAAAAAATAAAGGAAAGAACTATAAAAACGATAAATATATTAGCAGTATAGAGCTAGAGGAAATTAATGTATTAAACTATTTACCAGAATGGGAGAAAAACATTTTAGACTTGTTTAGTATAGTCACTAAAGAATTTTGTCTTTCAATTGATAAAAATACCACTAAAATATTAAGAGAGTACTTTCAACCGTACAAGGATGGAGATTACTTCTTTTCTCCTGATTCAATTAGTTTGGGCGAAGATGTAGGGGGATCGTTCTATTCAAAAGAAACATTCTATTTTGATGAAAATGCTATGTTGATAATGGTTTCAATAATTAATACTATTGATAATCAGTAAAAAGGTCTATTACGTGAGTGAATCTATGTAGTATGATAAGGAATATATACTGTTAATCAAAAAGATATGTGAAACAACTCTACGTTGATTAAAAACCGCAGAGACAAAGGATACGGAGAACCGTACCATAAGTAAATGAGGTTTTTAGAAAGTAATGAACGTACAAATAATTTTGAGAAATAATAAGAGGGAATTAAAAAATGTAAGCATATTGGCAACAACCAACATGCTTACATTTAAAATAGTAGAAAAAATTATTTTGCACGCTTTACTTCAATTCGATAGCCATCAGGGTCTGTCACAAAGAAATATGTGGGTGTGCCGCCTGAAAGTCCTCTTAACTCACCTGTTTCATAAGCAGAAGCCTTACAAACTTCATGCATTTTTTCTAAGTCACTGACAGTCACACCTAAATGACTGAAGCCATTTCCTACATTATATGGCTCGGCATCGTAATTGTAAGTGAGTTCAATTTGAACAGACGAACCGGGAGAATTCAGGTAAACTAAATCAAACTTATTTTCAGGGAATTCTCTGCGGCTGGCAACTTCAAAATCGAATAGATTCGTATAAAAGTCTAAAGTAGCCTCAATATTTCTGACACGCAGGCAAATCTCAACGAGTTCTTGCTTCATAATAATATCATCCTCCAATAGTTTCTTATTTTTATTCTAGCATGAATAGGTCATATAGGCACGCCCATGTTATCTTCTATATTGCTTTCTAATAGATCAATAGGCAAAAAGCACAGCTTAAAGGAGTTGAGAGACCTGTATAATAAATAAATAAGCTAAAACTTGGGCATATTGGTACAGGAGTAGTATGATGGAGGTACTATAAACATTATGAGGAGTGGTATGATGACAGCATATGAATTACCAAAAGTATGGCAGTGGGAAGAAGAGAATTCAAACAAAGGCGGCAATCGTCCAACAGCTGGCAGTCGTTTCGAACAAAAATTACCAGTCGGTGACGCTCCGTTCCAACTCTATTCACTAGGAACACCGAATGGCATTAAAGTCACGATTATGTTCGAAGAGCTAAAAGAATTAGGTATAGAAGACGTAGACTATGACTTGTACACTATTAATATCGGGGAAGGCGACCAATTTGGTTCGGATTTCGTCGAGATTAATCCTAACTCTAAAATTCCAGCCCTTGTTGACCAAAGTCAAAGTCCTCGTGTGGAAATATTTGAATCAGGTTCCATTCTTCTTTACTTGGCCGAGAAATTTGACCAACTGATTCCAACTGATATTCATGGTCGGACTGAAACCCTTAATTGGTTATTCTGGCAAACAGGAGCAGGTCCTTATGTTGGTGGAGGATTTGGCCACTTTTTCGCTTATGCTCCAGAGCCTATGAAATATCCGATTGATCGCTTCACGATGGAAACGAAACGACAATTGGATTTACTCGATAAAACTTTAGCACAGCGTCCTTATATAGCTGGCGATATTTATACCATTGCAGATATTGGCATCTGGTCTTGGTACGGTCGTTTAGCTTCAGGAAAATTATATGAAGGATCATATGAATTTTTAAATCTGGATGAATACCCTCATCTCTTAGAATGGTCTCACCGCATTGCAGAACGACCAGGCGTTCAAAGAGGTCTTGCAGCAGAGTCTCAACCGCTTGGGGAGTAATTCAAGAAAATAATGCATTGAGGTTTTTCTCCTCATAGATAGAACTAAAACCTCATTTAGATATACTACGGAGAGCCGTATTATAAATAAATGAGGTTTTCTATTTTGAGATGAGATAAGAAAATCGTTTAACATTATTAATACACAGAAAAAAGGCTATGACTATAGAGCCATAACCTTCCTAATCCTTACTGGCATAGTTTGATGCGGCGCCAAAATTAATATTTTAATGCTTTTAATTCTTCAAGAGTAACCTCTTGGTCAACATAGTTATCAACCATGAAGCCACTTAAATTTGAGAACTCTTTGTAAAAGATGTCATAAGCTGTTAATTCGGAATTAAAGTTTTCTTCATTTAATTTTAGAATGAGTTCCTTCGTTTTGGCTTGAGTGTCGCTGTCAAGTTCCCAACTATCAGGTCTCAATCGGCCAACTTCATCATACTCGGGCTTGTCGCCATAAATCATTTCTCGATAAATTCGGTCTTGATGCATAATGGTTGTTTCATGAGTTCCTTTTTCTGCCATTACTTTGTAAAGACCGATACAATAAACTGGGAAGAAAGGAATAACTGAACTTGCTTTAGTAGTAACTGCAGTAGCAACCACGATCAAGGCTTTGCCATTGATGTCTGTAAGTAATGCGTTGATATTATCCGCTTTTTCATCACAATCTGCTTTGGCACGGCCAAGAGTACCGCCGCCATAGTAATCGTGATTCAGTTCAGTTCCTAGATAAGAATAATTAGTTGTTAGCACTTCATCCGCCAATACGTCTGCTTCTTTTAGTGCTTCCATCCATAGTTGCCAGTCTTCTCCACCCATTACTTTGACTGTATCATGGATTTCCTGATCAGTTGCGGGATCTAAGGTTTCCGTGTAGAATTCTTGCTTTTGCATATTGATATTCGGTCCCACTACAGGCTCTCCAATAGCTTTAATAGAAGAACTATATGTCTCCCCAGTATCAGGATCTGTTCTTCTGCCGCTTGCCAGACTGTAAACGACTAAGTCTACTTTGCCCCCAAATTCGCTCTTTATATAATCGATAACTTCTTGCTTGCTCTCATGACTGAAGGCATCTTGAACAAAGTTTTTAGCAATCAGCCCGTCTTTTTCAGCAGCTTCTCGGAAAGCAATATTGTTGTACCAACCAGCTGTTCCTAGGTTTCTTTCGTTCTTTGGTCCTTTTTCAAAAGAAACGCCGATCGTATCTGCTCCCGCACCGAAAGCCAAGTTTATTCGAGTGGCTAAACCGTAGCTTGATGATGCACCAATGATTAATACTTTTTTGGGGCCTTGATAAGTCCCTTTATTTTTCACATAGTCGATTTGATTCAATACTTCCTGTTTGCATCCAAGTGGATTTATACCTAGAGCTACATTTCCACGTATATTTTGTTCAAATTTCAACATAATTCATATTCCTCCATTTCATCCTCATAGGAATATAATATCAGAAAAAGGACCTAAAGAATAATTAACTACCAAAATTTCAATTTTAAACGATTAAAGCAAATTATAGATGAGGAGTTGTGTGAACAAGAAAAGCTTATTTTTACTCCTGCCAGAACCAATCAATCCATAGTCATCTTGGCTGAAGATTTGAAAAAATCATCGATTTATTTAAAAATGCGTTAGTTACAGTAAAAATTAAAAATGAGGAGGAATAAGAATGAACATTCACCCAATCAAGGCTTTTTCTGACAATTATATTTGGGTTATTGAAGAAGGAACAGAAGTAGTGGTAGTCGATCCAGGAGAAGCTGAAGGTGTGATGGATTACCTGGAAGAACAACAGCTGCATTTAACCGCCATTCTTTTGACCCATAATCACGAGGACCATATCGGTGGAGTGAAAAAAATGGTAGCGAAATATCCGGATACCCCCATTTATGGTCCAAAAGAAACGGAACCCTTAGCTGATCGTATTATTCAAGAAGGAGAAAGTTTCAGGTTATTGGGCCAGACTTTTCAAGTCATCAAAACAGGTGGGCATACCCATGGGCACATCAGTTTCTTGATGGGAGAGGAAGCCCTTTTTTGTGGAGACGCCTTGTTCTCAGCAGGCTGCGGCCGGGTGTTCACAGGAGATTACCAAGCCCAATACGATGCCTTGCAGAAATTCAAACGCTTAGATGATGAGATACAAGTCTATGCAGCTCATGAATACACGCAAACGAATCTGCGTTTTGCCCATTCTATGCAGCCGTCTAACAAATCAGTTTCTGAAGCATTAGACCAAGCCAATGATTTGCGTGCAAAAGAAGAGCCCACTTTACCATCAATCATCGGCCGAGAGAAAAAAATCAATCTGTTTCTTCAGGCAGAGACGTTAGAAGCTTTTGTAGAACTGCGTAAAGCGCGTGATGATTTCTAAAGGGTGTTTTCAAACAAAAAAAAGCAGAACGGTCTTTTAAATAAACCGTTCTGCTTTTACTTATTTTATTTAATAGAAAAAGTGTCGTTATTATAAGCCCATATCTGATTTTAGACGGTTCAACTCGTCTTCAACAGCGGTTGAACCTTCGCTCGAATATTTTTCTTCCAGTGGCTTAGCTTCGTCAACTGGTTCTTGATTTAATTCTGACATAGCATTGGTTTCATCCAGCATGCTGTCAGCTTTATCTTCAATACGCAAGAATGAACCCATAGCACGGCGGCCTTTTAAGGTCTCGATATCAGAAGCTAATTTATCATGCATCTGACGCATTTTGCATCATTTTCATGTGCAGCAACGGTCGATATAATCCAATAGGATATCGCCAGCTTCTGTATCGATCACACTTTTCGCTGGGTTCCGGACACATAGTAAACTATATACTGATTGGGGACAGGCTCATAGAACACAAGCAGGAGATGCGCCTCGTCTGTAAACAGCTGATCATATAGTTCTCTGGAAAAGTTGGACATTTCTTCGTTCGTTAGACTGGTAGAACCGTCGATGTTATCTGTTATGTAAACGTGAGACTGTACTCCTGTTTTATCGTAGAAGTACTTCAAGTCCTTAGTCAGCTTTGTTTGGTTGCTGATCCAACTGGCTTCGTCGGTAAAGTAAGTCGTTTCATTTACGGCAACTTTGTCTAACGGATCACGTTCTATTGTTGACTTCGAGATATCATTCGAACTGCTTGAATTGCCAGAACTGTTGAACATAAAACTGCCAAATAAAGAAGATAAAATAAACAGGATGAATAAGATGATCAGAATGGTTTCTCCGCCGCCTGGTCTTCCACCACTTCTGCCCATGAAATCGCACTCTCTTTTATTCTGCTATCGTTTTTATATAGAGAAGATTGATTACTTTAGAACATTGATGGATAGACTTAACTATATCAGCAAACAACTCAAAGCAATATACCCGAAACTAGAAGTTTTTGGTATATTTCGAGAGATGGTTCCTGCATTATAAAGTAATTATATTTTACCGGTATTCTTCCTTTAAAAGGGAAGGAATTGATGATGGGAATAGAATAGAATTGAAACGAAAAAACTAACAAGAGAGTTGAATATTTGCAAACTATTGCAGGTACATTCGTAGCATTCATCGATAAAAAAGCTCAGTAATAGGTAAGCTTAAAATCCAAAAATGCAAAAAGAGGAAGCAGAATTTTTTCTTGTTCCTTTTTAATGTAAATGAGTTGACAGTGTCATCCTTAAGCGTTAGTGTTAATATATAAGTATAGCAAAAGGGATTGTGAATTTATTCACTATGCGTTCGGGAAAGCCGTTTAGTAAGTCATTAACCTATAGTGAAAGGAATGGATTAAATGTTAGTTAAGTTATTAGAACCATTAAATGTTCCAAATTCGCTTATTGAAAAATTGGCGGAGCCTATCAAAGAGATTGGGCATGAATTTGTTTACTACAATGAAAAAACAACTGATCCGACAGAGTTAGCGAAACGAAGCGAAGACGCAGATGTTATTATGATTGCTAATAACCCCTATCCTACAGAAGTGATTGATCAAAATGAAAAATTAAAATTAATCAATGTCGCCTTTACTGGTGTAGACCATGTTGGCATCGCTGATGCTAAAAAACAAGACATTTTGGTCTGTAACGCAGCTGGATATGCAAACCAGGCTGTTGCAGAACTAACGATTGGTTTAGTTTTAGATTTATATCGCCAAATCGCACAAGGCAATCAAGACATCCGTGCTGAACAGTTCTCAGGAGCGTTCCAAGGCAGCGAAATAAAAGGGAAAACGGTTGGAATTATTGGTACGGGGAAAATTGGTTCCATGACTGCTCGTTTATTTAAAGCATTTGGAGTAAAGTTAGTTGCTATGGATCATTCTCCAAGTCCAGAAGCTGAGAGGTTAGATATTGAATATATGGAGTTAGATGAATTGCTGAGAAACTCTGACATTGTATCCTTACATGTTCCATTATCTCCTAGCACAAAAGGAATGATTTCTAAAGAAAAGTTAGCATTAATGAAAGAATCAGCTATTTTAATCAACTGCGCGCGGGGGCCAATTGTTGATAATGATGCCTTGGCGGATGCATTAAATGACGGACAGATTGCTGGAGCCGGTATTGATGTGTTTGATATGGAGCCTCCTATTCCTGGGGACTATAAATTATTACACGCAAAAAATACGATCTTAACACCACATGTAGGTTTCCTTACTAATGAAGCAATGGAACTGCGGGCTGGTATTGCGTTCGATAACACACTTGCGTTCTTAGAAGGCGAGCCTAAAAACGTTATTGAGCGATAATGCTAGACAGAATTTCGTCCAAAATCGTGATTCGTTTCAACCATTAACGTACGTTTGTAAAGTTGATTGATCAACATAAAAACTTGTGCTATTTAGAAAACAGTCTAAATAGTACAATTTTGTGTTAAGTAATCCGTTAGTTATTTAAACCAAGCAACAAGTCATATGTGAATTATTGAGCAATTAATGTATAATAAAATCAAAAATAGAAAATGAGGAGGAAATACAACGAACTTAACAAAATTAGCAAGAGAAGATTTAAAGAATCATATTTTCCATTAGCCCGATATTCAAGAATTTAGAGAAGAAGAAGCGACAAAACATATTTTCTATGAAACACCTAATAGCGTAGGAGCTGTATGGTATGGTGCATGTATCCAGGCCAGACATTGCCGACCCACTCACATGAGCAGGCTGACGATATTTGGATCGTCATTGAAGGAACGGCCGATTATTATCCTGAATGCGGCGAAATAGTTCAAATCAAAGCAGGGGACGTTATAGTTGCCCGTGCAGGTGAAAAGCATGGTATGGCGAATAATTCTGATGAAGATTTCATTATGTTAGGAATTGCGGGACCGACACCACTTGGTTTCATTCCGCATAACAATGATTAAGCTAAACATAACGTTACCTTTTCATATGGACAGCACCCCAAGAAAACAGAACTATTCTGATTTTTTGGAGTGCTGTCCACTAATATTTATTTTTAATGTAGGAAAGAAATACATTAATGCGTTTACTAGTTAATAATTGGCATCCATTAGGAAGTGATCTGGTTTCTTTTCACTAAAAAACTAAAATTGCTGCATTTTTGCTGGATTTTTTGGTTTTTCACGTTTTTCTCTCATTTGCATGGAATCGTTGTACCCCCAGAAATAAGTGAGTGTAAAGGAAACAATCAATGTAATCGCCGTTGCAAGAACTGCAAACCAAAAGTTAGAGGTAATCCCTAATTTAGGATCGATATAGGATGGCAGACCAATGATCGACCCGATAATGCTCCACATATTAACATCTAATAAACCGACAAGAAAACCGCCAACCGCGCTGCCTATACTGGCACAGATGAAAGGACGTCGGTAACGCAGTGTTATACCATAAATAGCTGGTTCAGTAATTCCACAGAATGCGGAAATGGCTGCTGCGTATCCTATTTCTTTCAGCTCTGCTTTTTTAGTCTTCATAGCGACAGCCAATGCTGCGCCGCCTTGGCCGACGATTGTAACACTTACCATGGCTGAGAGGTGGCTATAACCTAAAGTTGCAAAGTCATTAATATATATCGGCATAATGCCCCAGTGCAATCCAAAGATAACGAGTATTTGATAAAAACCATCAATAATGGCTCCAAAAATAGGCGCGTTCCAGTTTAGAAAGGTTTCAAGGCCGCTTGCCAAAGCAAAAGATAACCAGGTAATGACCGGTCCAGTGATCAAAAATGTGATTGAAGTGACTAATCCAATAACAATGATTGGATTAATAATTGCTTGCAGAAAAGCAGGAACCCATGTTTTTAGCCAAGCTTCTATTTTCTTTACCAACCAGGCAGCTAATATCATTGGAAAAATAGAATAGGAATAAGAAACAAATGGAAAATCAACGGGTCCAATCGATAAAACATTCAGCCCCTTGTCAGCAGCTTCGAGGAGGGTAGGATAGGCAATGGCACCGCCAACGACCGCTGTTAAAATGGCATTGCCGCCTAATCTGATTGCAGCGTTGAAGCCGATCAAAATAGGCAAGAAGTAAAAGACTGCATCAGCCATTGCGCTTACCAGCAAATAAAAATTACCCGCTTCAGAGACAACATTTAATCCTGTTAATAAAGCCAATAACCCTTTCATAACACCTGAAGCAGCAAGAATGCTGATGATTGGAGTCATTGAACCAGTAATGGTCCCTAATAATTGATTAGAACCATTTTTTATTTTTTCTAAGACGGTTTTATCTTCTGAGTTGTCAGGAATAGGACTGGCAGCATCTTGTTTGTTTTCAGAAAAAGACAGTTGCGACATAACGGCCTCGTAGACATCGTTAACAGCCGGGCCGATAATAACTTGATACTGGCCGCCGGCTGTTGCTACTCCGAGGACACCTTTTAAATCTTGCATTGCATCGCCATTCGTTTTTGATTCATCTTTTAAGTAAAAACGAAGACGTGTGATGCAGTGAATCAAACTATCGATATTTTCTTCGCCGCCGACATAACGAATAATGTTTTCAGCTAAACTTTGGTAATTTTCTGTTTGGTGTTGTTTGCTTTTTTTGTTACCAGGTAGAAGCTCAATAGAAGCAGCCAAATTACCAGCAGATGTATTGCCATATTCAACCGTCATTTCTTTTATTTTTTCCGAGAAATTTGTAATGGCTGTTATAACGGTCGTCTTTTTTTCTGCCGATTCAATTGCTTTAAGATCCATGGAGCAAATCTTTGAGTTCTCAGCAACTGAGTCGCCTTCTTTAACAAAAAGCTCAAAAGGAGTACCGTTAAGATCTACTGTATCAATTCCCAGATGCAAGACAATAGCTAAACCTTCGTTTGTTTCAATACCGATAGCATGTTTAGTTGGAGCGATAAAAGCAATCTTTCCAGCTGCTGGGCTAACGATTTTTTCATCCATTGGCTCTATTGCAAAGCCGTCTCCCATCATTTTTTTTGAAAATACTGGGTCGTCCACGTCTGACAGTTTGATTATCCGCCCGCTGGCTGGAGAGTAGACACTGAGGTTATATATATCTTTCATAACTTTTAAGCCCCTTTATTCTAGTATGTTTTCATTAAACGTATATTCTCACATCTTTGCAAATCGTTCCACTAATTGACTTTTACGGTTTTGATAAACGAATGAAGTTGGGCAATTCTTATGGATTGATGCCATTCAAAAAACGCAGCATACAAACGTGGTTATCTAATTTGCACAATTTTATAAATAGATTTGTTAGTTTAATCTAATGCAATAAAAACAGTATGCGCTTACACTGGTGTGGTAGAGAAAGATAGTCTACTTCTTTTTTCGGAAGAGACAGCTAAATAAGTTTTTCAACAGAACTAAACGTACCTCTGGTGCAAGTATAGACAGTAACTTAAAATAATAAGAAATAGGTGAGTGTATTGACAGACGTAGTGAAAGTAATGCCAGATAAATTACACGATTTAATCCAGAAAAAACTAGAAAAAGCCGGTTTGCATTCGGATCAGGCTGAAGAAGTTGCTAACCACTTAGTCTACGCAGATTCTAGAGGGATTCACTCTCATGGAGCTGTGCGTGTTGAATACTATGCAGAAAGAATAGCTAAAGGAGGAGTCACTTTAGATCCTCAAGTTAAATTTGAAAAGACTGGTCCAAGTTCAGCCATTTTTCATGGAGATAATGGAATAGGCCAGTACATTTGCAACTTAGCGATAGATGAAGCAATACCTTTTGCGAAAGAAAGCGGTGTGGCCATTGTAGGTGTCTCAAAAATGAGCCACAGCGGGGTTCTTTCTTATTATGTAAAGAAAGCAGCAGAAAATGACTTGATTTGTATTGCAATGTGCCAGTCAGATCCTATGGTTGTTCCTTTTGGAGGAGCCGAAACTTACTATGGCACGAATCCAATTGCTTATGGAGTACCTAGAAAAACAGGCGAGCCGATTTTATTTGACATGGCTACAACCGTTCAAGCATGGGGTAAGGTATTGGATGCCCGCTCAAAAAATAAAGATATTCCCGACACTTGGGCAGTAAATGATGAAGGTGTGCCGACCACAAACCCTCACGACGTGGCGGGCTTGTTGCCGATAGCTGGCCCTAAAGGATACGGGTTGATGATGATGGTGGATATCCTTTCAGGAATGCTGTTAGGTTTACCATTTGGCAAGCACGTTTCTTCCATGTACGCAAATATGACAGAAGGAAGAAACTTAGGGCAACTCTATATTTTGATTGATCCTAAGCGTTTTACCAACTTAGATAGTTTTAAAGATGATATTGAAGAAACGATTGATGAGTTGCACCAAATCCGTCCAGCAAAAGGGTTCGATCAAGTATACGTGCCAGGCGAGAGAGGTCAATTGCGTGAAAAAGGATTTCTTAAAGAAGGAATACCAATTGAGAAAAGCATTTATGACTATTTAGCAAGCGATATCGTTCATACAGATAGGTACAATGGATTAAATGCTTTTGCAGAAAAGCCAGATTTAAATGGCTAGAATGTTTGATACTTTTAGGGAGTGAAATTTCCTCCTGAATTTACGTGTTTGCTTGTAGAAAGCCATGGGACCGCCCTCTTGGCTCTCCAGGTTTTCAAGCCTCAAACGAAGCGTAAACGCTTCGTAATTCGCATTGAATCCTCTTCATGGCTACAAGCAGCCACTATTCCTCCGAAAATTTCAAAGGTATAGAACAGGCATACATTTATTTAGCTTACCAACACCAAAAATGTTAGAAACTACTTTATTAAATCCTGGTTCAGGATTTATTTTTTTTACCGTCTTTGTTTTTTAGGACAATATGAACTCCATATATGACTGCAAAAAGTACTATTGAATCGATTATAACGTAAACAAAAGAATTAGAAATAAGATCTTTTACAAATAGTTCCATAATAAGCTGTACAAGAAAGACACTTATTCCAGTTAGCGCTGCATATAATGATCTATCATTCTTTTTCATTTTAAAACCTCCTTAAGGGTTGAATTTAAATGAAACACACACACACTTCTATTTTTTTTTGATTATTCGATGGCATGAATAAGATGTGCCAGTCTCTTATATTGACACAAATTAAAATAAAAGTAAAAATAGAAAGCAGACTGTAAAGCATTTCGAAACTGATAAGAAAGGGGAGATAAAAGTGGATATTTATACCATTGGGCATTCAACACATAGCAGTGAGGAGTTTACTGATTGGCTCAAGGCTTACAAGATAGAGACACTGGTTGATGTTCGTTCGTATCCAGGCAGCAAACATATGCCTCAATTTAATAAAGAAAATATGGAAAAGTGGATACCGGAACAGGGTATTCGCTATCTTCATATGCCGGAATTAGGCGGCAGAAGAAAGAAGAACCGGGAAATAGATGAATCATTGATCAACGGCTGGCGCAATCCTTCTTTTCGAAATTATGCTGCCTATAGTTTAACTGAAGAGTATGAAAAAGGGATAAGCGGATTGATGGCAATTGAAGATAAAGAACGCGTATGCTACATGTGTTCTGAAAGCGTGCCATGGAGGTGTCACCGATTGGTTATTTCAAATACGTTAGTTTTAAAAGGGCTGTCGGTTCATCATATCATGACAGAGAAAAAAACGATTCTGCATGAAATCGGAATGTACGGGGCAAAAGCCGTAAGAGAAGGCTCAAAATTAATTTACCCCAAGCAGCAAGAAGATATGGAATCTTCTGCTGATTAAGGATACGATTTTTGATAAGAACAGAAAAAATACCGTTTATGTTTTGGTTAACATAAGCGGTATTCTTATTCTTTTGAAAGGATGCTGTTTAATTCATTTCTCGTACAGCATAATAATCGCCAGCATTGTCTTTGAAGTTGAACGTTCTAAAATCGCCTTGGTAGACATATTCGCCGGTGTAATAATGATCTTTTTCCAGCTGATCATGGATTTCTGCGAAAATAGGAGTATGAATCAAAATAGACGGTTTGTTATCTGCAACTTCAGGGGATTGTTCTCTGATAAAGTCGATATCTAATAATTGAAAGTGACAGTAAGGCGACACTTCAAGCGTAATAGCAACGAAATTACCCAGTTCCATTCGCTCAATTTCTTTAGCTTTAAGGTACTGTTTCCAAAAAGAAGCATTTTCTTCTACATTTTCAACGTATAGTCCAATATTTATCGTATTTTTCATTTGAAACCCTCCATTTAAAGAATTTTTAAAATGCATGATGATAGTATTGCCTCGCTACAATTTTATGATAAATGAAGAAGGAAGTCGATTAGATAGAATCCAAAGACAATTAACTTGGTCTAATGCCTTTCTCTCCGTATAATAAGAAGAAACTATACGAAAGGAGACGAGAACATGAAACGTGGGAAAAAAAGTTATACAGCCTATCTATCATCCGTCGTTATTTGTGTGCTTTTTACGATTTGGGGTGCCATACCTGGCAGTTTGCTGGGAAAGTACTCTATGAGCCGTGTTGCAGAGACTTTGCAAAATTGGATTTCTAAAGGTTTTGGATGGCTTTATGTGCTGTTAATGGCAGCGGTTCTGATAGCGGTGATATACTTGCTGTTTTCTAAATATGGCAACATCAAACTGGGCCGTCAGGATGACAAACCGGAATTTAGTTATTTTTCTTGGGTAGCCATGTTGTTTAGTGCAGGGATGGGGATTGGATTGGTTTTCTGGGGAGTAGCCGAACCCGTCATGCATTTGCATGATCCAGCCATTCCATCTTCTGATAGGTTAGCAAATGCTAGAGAATCCATGACCTATACTTTTTTTCATTGGGGCTTGCAACCCTGGGCTTTATACGCTCTAATTGGGCTTATCATTGCTTATACGACTTTCCGAAAAGACAAGCCTGCTATTATTAGTGAGAGTGTCACACCGTTGTTTGCAAAGAGGTATAGAGGAACTATCGGTACAATCGTAGATACGATCGCTATTATTGCCACGGTATTCGGAGTAGCAACTTCTTTAGGTTTAGGGGCTCAGCAAATCGCAGGGGGCCTTAGTTTTTCAATCAGCTGGATACCGAATACATTTGCTATTCAGTTGGTCGTTATCATAACTGTAACAGTTCTTTATCTTATCAGTGCTACAACTGGATTAGATAAAGGGGTAAAAATTTTAAGCAATCTGAATATTGTGTTGGCTGTTCTTTTGATGCTTGCAGTTCTTCTTATTGGTCCGACGGCGTATCTGCTAGATTTATTCGTGCAAAGTGTTGGGAATTATTTCCAAAAACTACCGGAAATGAGCTTTCGTTTAGCAGCGTTTAGTTCCGAAAATAGACAATGGATCGACAAATGGACCATCTTTTACTGGTCGTGGTGGATTTCATGGGCACCTTACGTCTCTTCTTTTATTGCTCGAATTTCAAAAGGCAGAACGATTCGGGAATTTGTCGGAGGAGTGCTTATTGTTCCAACAGTCTTTACCTTTCTTTGGTTTTCTGTGTTTGGCGGGACTGGAATTTGGCAAGAATTGTTCAATGATAACAATCTTATTCAAGTTATTACGGAAAAAGGAACAGAGACAGGACTGTTTGCAATGCTGGAAAGTTATGGAAGTATTGGGAAAGTAATCACTGGACTGGCTATTTTACTGATTTCGACTTTCTTTATTACTTCAGCCGATTCTGCTACTTACGTATTGGCCATGTTTAGTACAAATGGTAATCTGACTCCGCATGCACGTGTCAAGCTCTTATGGGGAATTATCATGTCGAGTATAGCTGCGATCTTGCTTTATGCAGGAGGGCTGGAATCTCTGCAAGCTATTGCGGTACTTGGTTCATTTCCGTTTTTATTCGTTGTGATCTTAATGACCATCAATTTCTTTAAGTGGTTAAGGGAAGAAAAATGACGGAAATTCAGATTTTAAAAAAGGGCTATGTCTTTTCAGATAGCCCTTTTTGTTCATTAAGAATAGAGCAGAAATTATGTGTTCGATGGTAAGGTGAATTTATGGACAGGTTTTGGTAGAATAACAACTAAATGGAAAGAATTTATCTAACTTTAGTAAATTAAGATAAACGATTAAGTGCATAGTTCAAATTTCTGTAAAGAACTTGTTGAAGGAGAAGTAGACATGAATTTAAAAGAACAAATCAGCCATTACATACCTTATACTATTCAAGAAGCTAAAGAGCAAGAAGTCATGCTGCGTTATATGGATACATTCGATAACCTGCTGACACGGGAAAATGAATTTGCGCACTTTACGGCATCGGCTTGGGTCGTTAACCGTGCACGAACGAAGGTATTGATGGCTTATCATAATATCTATCAGTCTTGGTCATGGGTCGGCGGGCATGCAGACGGTGATGCAGATCTGCTGCAAGTGGCTCTAAAGGAAACAGCAGAAGAAACAGGGGTAACAGCTATTGCTCCAGTATCGAGGGACGTTTATTCTCTTGAAATATTAGGTGTCCCGGCTCACTTAAAAAAAGGCGAACCGATTGCGACACATCTGCATTTAAATGTAACTTATTTGATTGAAGCCGATGAAAACGAGGACACAACCATCAAACCGGATGAAAATAGCGCAGTTGAATGGATGAGTTTAACGGAAGCTGTTAAAGCTTGCACAGAGCCTGAGATGCGAGTCGTTTATCAAAAATTGAATGAGAAGCTAGAGACTTTTAAGCAGAAGGACTAAAGCAAAAACAGACAGAAAGCTTCTTTAATGAAGAAGTTTTCTGTCTGTTTTTTGCTTTTTATTGAAAGTTAGTTTTTATTCTTCAGCTGATTCGTTCATCCAGCCAGCTTTATCGAATAAATAGAAGGCGACACTTAAAATAATTCCGACCACACTTGCCAGAATCATACCTTTTAATTCGATACCAGCAAAGTTGACGGTTAATCCGCTTAACCCAGCAACAAAAACGATAGAAGTCAAAATCAAGTTCTTTGATTTGCTGTAGTCGACTTTGGATTCGACCAATAAACGCAGTCCGCTTGTCCCGATCATTCCATAAAGTAAGAAGGTCACTCCTCCAATAACGTTGCCGGGGATGGTAGAGATCAACGCGGCTAAAGGTCCTACAAAAGCCATACAGATTGAAAAAATAGCCGCTCCGGCAATCACACGAACACTATAAACACGGGTAATAGCCATCACACCAATGTTTTCGCCATAGGTGGTGGTCGGCACTCCGCCAATCAAACCTGACAAGGCAGAGGCAAAATAATCAGCGAATAATGAGCGATGCAGACCAGGCTCTTTCATCAAGTCACGTCCAATTACATTTGATGTAACTACTTGATGGCCGATATGTTCAGAAGTCAGTACTAGCAGAACAGGCAGCATGGTCAAAATAGCGTTCAAATCAAATTTTGCCCATTGAAAATGCGGCATGGTGAAAAGAGAAGTTTCTAATACAGGTGTAAAATCGACCATCCCGAAAGCGATCGCTGATAGGTAACCGACTACGATAGAAATCAAAATCGGAATCGTGGATAAAAATCCTTTGAATAGGACCGAGCCTAGGATAGCGACTCCCAACGTAATGAAAAAAACGATAAAGTCTTGAGATGCAGCAGTATCCGTCATCAAGTTTGCGCCAATTGAGCCGCCTTGAACGGTGTTGCCTGCTAGCTCCAATCCAATCAAAGCCACGACTGCTCCCATTGCTGCTGGCGGAAGCACGACATCGATCCATTTGGTACCTACACGACGAACGAAAAGGGCCAACAGGCACCCGATAATACCCAGCACTACAAAAGCGCCTTGGGCATATTGAAAGCCTTGATTAGCAATGATAATACTCGTCGGTCCGATAAACGCAAAACTTGAACCTAGATAAGCTGGAGCTTTTCCTTTTGTAATCAAAATGAATAACAGAGTGGAGACCCCGTTCATCAATAAAACAATGCTGGGATCAATACCAAAAATAATGGGAACTAAAACCGAAGCTCCGAACATAGCGAATGTATGTTGTAAACTGAGAGGGACAAGCAATTTTCCTGGTACCTTCTCATCGACTTGTATGATTTTCTTCGTTGACATCTATGATTCCTCCTATTTTTGGGCACAAAAAATGCCCCTTTGAATGGTATATTCGCAAAAGGACCTAAGGTATCAAATATTGACTTGTTACCCTTTTTAATCTCTCTGGATTAATTTAAAAGGACTTTGCTTTGATTTATTCTAGCAGTAAATATCTCGAATTACAACAACCGATTATTAATTAAACAAGAGAAATAATTTAACTCTTCTAGACGGATCATTAAATGATGGTTATCTGTTGGCAAAGGATGCAATAATAGGAATAAAGCTTTATACTGATACTAGATAACTATTGGAAAGCTTTTGGAGGGTTAATAAGATGAACAATAATGACCGATTAGTGAGATTGAGATATGCTTTAGATATTAAAGATACAGATATGGTAGAAATTTTTAAACTAGGTGGTTTGGAATTAACAAAAGAAGACGTAAAGAAAATGCTGACTAAATCAATAAACGAAAGTTCTGATAAAGTAAAAGAAGAGGAATTCCAAAAAAATGATTATGTAAAAGACTGTTCTAACCAAACGCTAGAATCCTTTTTAAATGGTTTGATCGTATTCAAAAGAGGCAGACGAGATTCAGAAGCTAAAGAAACGGAAAAACCAGTTCTAATGATGATAAACGATCGTAATGTGAACAACGTGTTGCTTAAGAAAATTAAAATAGCTCTTTCGCTTACTAGTGAAGACATGTTGGGCGTATTAGGCAATGCTGGCGTTCATTTATCAAAAAGCGAATTGAGTGCGGTGCTTAGAAAAGAAGGACACCGGAATTACAAAGAATGCGGCGATCGATACGCTAGAAACTTTTTAAAAGGGTTAGCTATCGCATGGCGTGAATAACGATTCTTTAATACCGTTTTATGCAGTAGAATACTGGACTGAACTTTCGCTCTTAGTTGCTGAAGTTTAGTCCAGTATTTTATTAGTACGATAAAAAAATATTTTAATTGATTCTACACAATTTCATAGACAAAATACATTGATTATAAAAAATAAACCCCTATAATTAAAAAGGATGTAAAAATAGTGCAGTAGATTTAGGCAAAATTTAAATTATAGACAAACGTATGCATTTTTAATAGTAGTTAGAAATAAAACCGTTAGGACGACAAAAATCGTCTAACTTTTTTTTGTTTCGGACGTATGCTGCTAAAACTCAACAATCATATAGGAGGAAAAGCACATGAAAAAAGTAGGATTTGATTTACAAAAATATATTGAAGAACAGTCAAAATATATCCTAGAACGAGTAAATGATTACGATAAATTGTACCTTGAATTTGGCGGAAAACTTATTGGCGATAAACATGCTAAACGGGTATTGCCCGGATTTGATGAAGATGCAAAAATAAAGTTATTGCAAAAATTAAAAGATCAAGCTGAAATCATTATTTGTGTTTATGCGGGAGACATAGAGCGGAATAAAATTCGCGGTGATTACGGAATCACGTACGATATGGATGTCTTTAGATTAATTGACGAATTAAGAGGGTATGGCTTAGCGATCAATAGTGTGGTCATCACTCGGTATAACGGACAGCCCTCTACGAAACTCTTCATTAATAAATTAGAAAGAAGAGATATCAAAGTCTTTACTCATGCGGCAATTGAAGGGTATCCATCAGATATCGAGAACATTGTCAGTGAAGAGGGCTTTGGGAAAAACGAGTACATTCCAACAACTAAACCAATTGTTGTGGTTACGGCGCCAGGTCCTGCGAGCGGAAAATTGGCAACGTGCTTAACTCAGCTTTATCACGAAAGCCACCAAGGGAAAACAGCTGGGTATTCAAAATTTGAAACCTTCCCAGTTTGGAATATTCCATTAAAACACCCGCTTAATATTGCTTATGAAGCAGCAACTGTAGATTTAAATGATGTAAATGCGATTGATAGTTTTCACTTTGAAAAATACAATCAAGTAGCGGTCAATTACAATCGTGATCTTGAAACCTTCCCAGTTATTAAAAGGATCATTGAAAAAATTACCGGAAGAGAATCGGTATACCAATCTCCGACAGATATGGGAGTTAATCGTGTTGGATTTGGTATTATTGATGATGAAGTTGTAAAAGAAGCCTCTAAACAAGAAATTATTCGCAGATGTTTTTCAACAGAGTGTGATTTTAAAAAAGGACTAATTGACGAGGAAATCCTTAATCATATGAAAATGATTATGCAAGAAGTTGAACTGAAGAAAGAAGATAGAGTTCCTGTGGCACCAGCTCGTAAGTATGCTGAACAGTTGAGAGAACGCTCAGAAACACGCGATATGCCAGCAGTTCTTGCATTCGAATTACCAGATGGCCAAATCGTTACAGGAAGAACAACGGCTTTAATGGATTCTTGTTCTGCAGCCATTTTAAATTCCATTAAGGTTTTAGCTCATATTTCAGATGAAATCCATTTATTGTCTCCTAATATTTTAGAAACAATTCAAAATCTTAAAGTAAATGATCTTCACAGTAAAATAGCGGCTTTGAATGCAAGTGAAGTCCTTATTGCCCTTGCCATTAGTGCAGTGACTAACCCTGCTGCCCAATTGGCCTATAATAAGTTGTCTGAACTGCAAGACGTGCAAGCTCACTCAACGGTTATGTTAAACAAAGATGATGAACAAACACTTCGAAAATTAGGACTAGATATCACTTGCGATCCAGTCTATCCATCAGAAAATTTGTATTATATTTAAATAGAACATGCAAAAAAGGCTCTATAATATTTAGTGTTGGTGAACCAATCGGTTCACTGGCACTATTTTTTATTTTTAAATGAAAAAAGACCAGTGAACTCCTATAATTAAGTTACCACACAAAAGAATAGGAGAATTCACATGGCCTACACTCATTCTATAAAAAAACTGCTCAATATTAAAGACCCAAATATTTATTTATCTGAAGTTCCTGTTATGAAGGAAAAGAAAAAGGATCAAGAATATCTGGTAGTGCATGGGAAATTGACCTATCGGCCTACCTGCTGTAAAGTGTGTGGTGTCAAAAACAACTCTCACCAGGATCTCATCAAACACGGCACAAAGTGTTCTACACTCACACTGACTCATGTCAATTTCCAGCCTGTACTGCTCCGATTGAAAAAGCAGCGATTTCTTTGTAAGCACTGTGATTCGACTTTCATAGCGGAAACCTCCCTGGTCGATCGCCATTGCTTCATCTCTAATTCGATCAAGACAACTATTGCCATGGAATTGAAAGAGACACAATCCATGACACTTATCGCCCAGCACCTGTCCGTTTCTCCTCCTACTGTGATTCGGGTAATGCGCCAAGTGGGGGAGACGCTTGAACCAAACAATCAGGAACTGCCCCAACATCTTTCCATCGATGAATTCAAGTCGGTCAAGGATGTATCCGGAGCGATGAGCTTCCTGTTTATTAATGCGTCAACCCACCGGTTGACGGATGTTGTCGAGAATAGACAACTGCCTTACCTGCTGGATTATTTTATGCGGTATCCAGTAGAAGCAAGAAACAAAGTCAAAACGGTCACGATGGATATGTATTCACCCTATACACAGCTTGTGAGAGATTGTTTCCCCTACGCTAAAATCATCATTGACCGATTCCACATCGTTCAACATATGAATCGGGCTTTGAACAGCGAACGAATCAAGGTTATGAATGAACTGCGTTACACGAGGCCAAGGGATTATCGAAAACTAAAAAAACAATGGAAGTTGGTGCTTAAAAATGAAGACGATTTAGATTTTTCCCGTTATTTTACCCACCGGTTATATGAAGGGGCTGTTACTGAAAAAATGATGGCGGATTACCTTGTGCAACTTGATTCCAGACTTGAACGTGTCTATGGGCTTTTCAATCAATTGAAGTGGGCACTGGAACACCGTGATTTCAAACGATTCAAAAGATATTTAGAAGAATCAAAAAAATATGCTTTACCAAGAAAAGCGAGAACTGTTCTTCAAACGTTTGAAAAATATCTGGAGCCCATTAAAAAAGATCTATCATTTTGGGTGTTGGTAAATGAAATGACTATATGCTACAATCTTGAAATTTTTGGAAGAATAGTGGCTGCTTGAATCCCTGGAGACCCAAAGGGCCCTCCAGGGCGGTCCCATGGATTTCTACAAGCAAACACGTAAGTTCCGAAGGAAATTTCAATCTAAGAGACACCAACACGATTTGATAAAGAGCCCTATTATTTTTCTAAACCAGCAACTCCGAAAGCCCCTGGACCGCCATGAGTAGAGATCACCGATCCAGTCTGGATCCATTTGATATTTTTAAAACCTTTCTCAGCTGCGAGCTCACTCATACGATGCTGAATGCTTTTTTCAAGTCCAAGCGAGTAAAGGAAGTAAAGTTGTTCTTTATCGATGTCGTAACGGTTCAAGTAGTCGTGCAGCAATTCTTCTGCCACACGGCTCATTTTTCCCCGGTATTTTTTTGTGGACATCAGTTTACCGTCAATCAACTCAATAAGTGGTTTTAATTTTAATAAAGAGGCTCCAAGGTAAGCCATATTTGATACTCGCCCGCCAGCTCTTAGAAACTCTAAGCTGCCTGGTACAAACGCTAGACGCGCTTTAAAGACACTTGCTCTAATGTGAGTCAGCAATTGATCAAGTTCTATATTAGGTTGTTTTTCTAACAAATCTACTGCATACATCACAATAGCCGTTAACCCGCCAGAAACATTTAAAGCATCAATAAGGTAAAGATCTGCAAAGTCTTCGGATACGATACGTGCATTTTGGAAGGATGAAGAAGCTTTTGATGTGTAGCCAATATGAACAATAATGCAGTCTGGGTATGCTTTTTCTATCTTTGTAAAGAATTCATGGTATTCATTGGGGTTTGTAGAAGTTGTCGTGGGAATCGTTTTTGTCCGTTCATAAAAATCGTAAATGTCTGTTACAGGTGTAGATCCATCATCCAGATAGTCTTTTCCATCCATAACGACGTGCATAGGGACAACTTGAATAGCGTGTTGCTGGATCAAATCTATTGGAAGATCTGCTCCACTTTCAGTTGAAAAAACAATTTTTTTCATAAAACTTCTCCTAATGCACAAGCTCCTGCAAGTATTTCTATACAGTCCGTGCGTTCTATACTTTTTATTTACTATAGCATATATTAAAAGGCCACACCATACTTGTATGAAATCAGTTACAAAGAAAAGCGAACATTTATTAAAATCAGAAAAACCTATTAAAAAGTGTTAGGTGATTTGGCCTTTTTCCAGTAAAATTATTTTATCATTGTTCTTTAAACCAGCCATACTGATTGTTTTTCTCAGTAAAAGAGGATAATGAACGGAGATCAACGGTTGTCTTCAAACGTTTCAAAAATAATGTAACAGCTATTAAAGAGAATTTCGTTGCATGACTAGGTCTTACCTTATTTTTAATTCGTTTGATTTCATTTGGAAAATGTAGCAAATATGTAAAGTATTTCTGGAAAATCTATTCATGAGTTAAAGGTTGAAAGCTTGGCAGCCAATGCTAAAGTACGAAACCAAATTGAGAATTTGGGAGGGAAAATATGAGTTTATTAATGACAGTTTTATTACTGTTAGTTTGTTTGTTGATTTCAAATGTTATTAGTCACTATATCCCTTTTATACCGACAGCATTGATTCAAATAGCTTTAGGAATCCTTATTGCTAGTTCATTTAAGGATATTTCGTTTGAATTAGAGACGGAATGGTTTCTATTATTATTTGTTGCACCGCTTTTATATAATGATGGAAGGCATTTTCCTCGTGAAGAATTATGGAAGATGCGCGCGCCTATTTTCGGTAATGCCATAGTATTGGTCTTATTGACGACGATTGGCGGCGGAATATTTATTCATTGGATCATCCCCAGTATTCCGCTTGCAGCTGCTTTTGCTTTGGCCGCTATTTTGTCGCCGACCGATCCAGTAGCGGTAAACGGCATCACAAAACGAATCCACTTGCCGGAAAAAGTACTGACGTTGGTTAGAGGAGAATCGCTGATCAATGATGCTTCAGGCTTAGTAGCCTTTAATTACGCGATTGCTGCGGTTATAACCGGTTATTTTTCATTAAAAGAAGCGATCTTCGACTTTTCATATATCTTTATAGCAGGAGCTTTTTTTGGACTGGTGATTGGTTTAATAATTACATGGATCAAACATAGTCTGCGGAAAAAAGGAATCAGTGATGCTTCTTTCCATTCGTTATTGCAAATCCTGACTCCGTTTATTATTTACATCATTACAGAAGAAGGTCTGCATGCCTCGGGTGTTATCGCAGTAGTGGTAGCGGGGATAGTGCATTCGATCGTCGAAGAGCGAACAGAAATTCTGGCGGCCGAGGAACGGCTTCTAACAGAAAACATCTGGTCGATGATTTTATTTGTTCTAAATGGGATCGTCTTCTTATTATTAGGATTAAATATCCCTTCTTCCGTAATCGAAACAGTTTCCAATCCTAGGATCGGAAATGGTTTAGCGATTGAGTACGTAGTAGCCATTGGTTTAGCTATTTTAGTTATTCGTTTTGTTTGGACCTATATTTTCTTCCATTATCAATATTACTTTGGGAAGATAAAAGGTAGTGAGAAATTAGATTTTAGAACCTGTTTATTGATCAGCTTAACAGGTGTTCGCGGGACGGTCACAATGGCCGGTGTTCTTTCAATTCCTTATGTTGTACAGAGCGGCGCCCTGTTTCCCGAGCGTTCATTGATGTTGTTTTTAGCAGCAGGCGTGATCCTGTTTACATTAGTTGTGGCAACAATATTCTTACCGCTTTTGAGTACTGCAGGAGAATTTGTTCCTAAAAGCGATTTGACTGAAGCGAAACGTAAAATTATTGTAGAAGCAATCAAACAGATCAGACAAGAAGTAGATGAAGAAAATGAGCTAGTAGCTTATGAATTGATAGCGGAGTATAGAAGGTTACTTGGGAAAATCGAGACTGAAAAAAATGTAGCCGAAACGAAAGAATATCAACGTAAAATTACTGAAATCAGATTAATGGGCCTAAAAGAAGAACGAAAATACATTCAAAACATCAGAGAAAAAGGCCAAATTGACCAAGAAACGTTTGAAGTAGTTGAAAATTCACTTGATCACCGAGAAGAAGTGCTGTCTAACAATGTTCGTACAGACGCAAAGTATATTCTGGGAAAAGCCTTCAGAGGCTGGTTACGATATAAAGGACATTATCTTCTAAATGATGAAACGAACAAAGCACAGTTGCAATTGGGAAGAGATGTGCAGTTAAAAGCTTTTGAAGCGGCTCATGAAAAGTTAGAGCGCTATGCAAAAGAACACCCTGAAACGGATATGATTCATATTGTTGTATTGGATTATAAACGCATGCTGAATCGACTGGTAAATACTCGAGCTCAATACAATGAGAAAAGAGAAGAACTAAGAGAAGGTTTATGCATTAAAGTGATGGATACAGAACGCTTTGAAATAAGCCGCATGTACAAATCAGGAGAAATCAACAATGAACAATCGAAAGGTTTAAGACGGTTTGTCAATTACATTGAAAATGTTATTCTGTACGAAGCAGCTGAAGAATAAGACGATAGGTCGCTATTATCTTTGCTTCCAGAAGTTAAAATAGCATAGTGTAGTCAGCAACAAAGGCAACCATCTAATAAAGTCTCATATATGACAGTGAAAACCTCTAAAATGCCTGTTATAAAGGTGTTTTAGAGGTTTTTATTGTTCGTTTGTTTTAAAATTTCTTTTATCTTTTTGTGAGTACCGTAAGGATTTCAAAACGCTATCGATAAGGTACGCAAACCCCATTTAAGCACCTTAAGTATGTTAAATCTCTGTTGTTAAGGGACATAAGAACATCATGTAGACTTTATGTATGAGATAGGAGTCTTTGAACTCCTTTTTTAAATCTGCACGGTTATTCTCAGAAGTTAAATCAGCTAAAGTGTGGTCACCATCAAAGACAGCAATTAAATAATATGAGATACTAGAGACAGAAAAAATACTTGAATGCATATTGTTTATTAGGAGAAGTTTTGGAATAAATAGTAAAATGTAAAAAAGATTATTGGTGGGGAAAATAATGGCAGAATTTTCATTAGATTTTCAGTTGAAAAGTTCAATCGATACTGTCTGGAGCGCACTAACCGATTCAACTATGTTAGAAAAATGGATATGGAAAAATGATTTTAAACCAAGTGTAGGGCATACCTTTCAATTTCAAGCGGAACCAAATGAATGGTGGGATGGAATTGTAACAGGCAAAGTCCTTGTGGTGGACACTCCGAATACATTATCTTACACATGGGGCACAGGTTCTGAAGTCCATACGGTTACATGGACACTGACAGCAACAGGTGTTGAAACGACTCACTTGCACCTTGATCAAACCGGAATTAGTGAAAGACCAGGCGCCTTAGAAGGAGCTGAATCTGGTCAGATAGCATTAGTTGGAAAACTTGAAAACGTGTTAGCTGAAATGTAATACCAACACTGTACAAAAAAGACATGCGAAAAAAGCTGTCTAAGAAATTTTAGACAGCTTTTTTTCGTGGTTTTAAAGCAGAGAACACAGAGTAGTTTGTTAAAAAGGAGATTTTTTCCATGAAATACGAATGGCGGAAAAAGGACAAGAATATTTACTTGCCCAAAGAACAACCGACGATCGTGACACTTCCTAAAATGCAGTATTTGATGATTGAAGGGGAAGGAAACCCTAACGGCAGTGGTTTTTCTCAAACCATTGAGGCGCTTTACGCTTATTCTTATGCTTTAAAGATGTCCCCACGAAAAGGGATTGAAACAGCTGGTTATTATGATTACACTGTTTTTCCTTTAGAAGCTTTTTGGGATTCCAAAGTACCGGTTGTTAAGGGCGCCCCTCTTGACAAAGATCAGCTTCTTTATTGTATTATGATTCGACAACCAGAATTTATAACCGAAATGTTAGTAGAAAAAGTCGAAGAAACCGTTGCGAAGAAAGTGCCGAAAGAAATGCGTGACCGTGTCTTCTTACGATCCCTCGTGGAAGGTCGCAACTTACAAATTCTGCATGTAGGAAGTTACGATGATGAACCTCGAAGTTTCCAACGAATGTCAGACTATTGTGACGAACAGGGTCTGGAACGTATTGGACACGTTCACAAGGAAATCTATCTTTCCGATGCTCGAAAAGTGGCGCCAGATAAATTGAAAACAGTGTTGCGTTTTCCAATTAAATAGAACTATAGACTAAAAAAGGCAGTCAATTGAGTGATTTCTCAATTGACTGCCTTTCGTTAAAGAAAGCTGTTTTTAGTTTGTATAGTTGTCAAAATAGCCTTGGATAAAGACAATAGGAGTGCCTTTATCTCCGCTGCCTGAAGTTAAATCAGCTAATGATCCAATTAAATCCGTTAATTGACGTGGAGTTGTTCCTAGCGTTTCATTAGAACCAACAAGATCGACATCTTTATTGTCAATGAAGCTAGAAATGGCTTGTTTCAATTCTTCGCCTCTTAAATCAGCAAAATTGTTGTCAGCAAGGTATTTTAATTTTACTTCGCTAGGAGTTCCTTCAAGTCCTGATGTGTATGCGGGAGATACAACTGGATCAGCCAGTTCCCAAATCATTCCGACTGGATCTTTGAATGCTCCATCTCCATAAACCATGACTTCTACATTTTTACCAGTTTTTTCTTTAAGCATATGTTGGATTTGATCTACGACAGGTTGGCAATTGCGCGGAAACAGTTTTATGCTGTCTTCCGTTGCTGTATTTGAACCTAAAAGGCCAAATTCTTCATTATATCCACTGCCATCGATTGATTCAGCTAAGACATTATCAAGGCTGTAGATTTTTTCTCCGCCATTTGCTTTTAATATTTTTTTAGTTCTGTTTCTTGTGTGGATATCACAAGTCAAAACATTTTTTGTATAGTCAAGAATCGTTCTTGGGTTATTAGAGAAGATTATTTCGCATTCGGCTCCGGCTTCTTCTATTAATGATTTATAGAATTCAATATAATCAATACCTGTAAATGCATGTTTTTTATATCCGAAATGATTGCGGAATTCTTCTTCTGTTAAAACGTCAGTCCAAGGATTGACGCCTTTTTCATCAAGCATATCAAGATCAACTAAATGATTCCCAACTTCGTCTGCTGGATAGCTAAGCATCAAAACTATTTTTTTAGCTCCTTTAGCAATACCGCGCAAACAGTTTCCAAAACGGTTACGGCTTAAGATAGGAAAGATGACGCCAATCGTCTCTTGGCCAAATTTTGTTTGGATATCTTGAGCAATTTGATCTGTGGTTGCATAATTTCCTTGAGCCCGGGCAACGATCGATTCTGTGATCGCTACAATATCTTTATCAAGAATTTGAAAGCCTTCAGATTCTGAAGCAGCCAATACGCTTTCCATTACGATCTCTTCAATCCGATCTCCTTCATTAACAATAGGACAACGAAGCCCTCTAGTAACTGTTCCAACTACACGTTCCAATATAAACCGCTCCTTATAACTCTTAAAGTTTATTTAAACAATGATTCTATCTACTTGTAATATACCCCATTTTAGTGGTATAAGTAAAATTAATCTATTGAATGGTAGGTATAAGGAGTGATTATGTGGTAAGCAAATTAGATTTATATAAAGTATTTTGTACGGTCGGCAAAAGCGAGAGCTTTTCTCAAGCAGCAAAAGATATGTACATGACACAGCCGGCGGTAAGCCAAGCCATCAGGCAGTTAGAAAAAGAACTAGAGATACGCCTCTTTAATCGTACACCTAAAGGAGTCACTTTGACTCATGACGGGCTGCTTTTATTTGAATATGCTAACTCAGCGTTGAATTTGCTTCGTATCGGAGAAGAGAAAATGGTGGAATCCAAAAATTTAATGGCCGGAGAACTGAGAATAGGAGTAGGCGATACGATTTCAAGATATTTTCTGCTGCCTTATTTAGAGGCGTTTCATAATAGCTACCCTCAGATAAAATTTAAGATTTTTAATGGCACAACATTAGAACTTAGCGCACTATTAAAATCAGGCGAAGTCGATATCATTATTTGTAATTTTCCGTTAAATGACCCTGCATTAGAATTACGACCTTGCCTGGAAATCCAAGATATTTTTGTTTGCGGAGAGAAATATAAAAGCCGCTTAACAAAACCGTTAACTCTTACTGAAGTAGCAGCATTCCCGTCTATCTTACTTGAGCCGAAATCAATCTCTAGAAAGTATGTCGAAGATTATTTATTGACCAAAGGGATAAAAATCTCACCGGAATTTGAATTAGGTTCACATGATTTATTATTGGAATTCGCTAAAATAAATTTAGGGATCGCTTGTGTGACAAAAGAGTTTTCGCAAGAATATTTAACCAAAGGATTAGTCTACGAAGTTCCTTTGGTTGAAGAAATACCTCAGAGAAACATAGGAGCCTGTTCGTTAAAAAGCGTCCCTTTATCTTCAGCTGCCACGAAATTTATTGAGATGATCGAAAACCAAGAAATTTAATTTTCTTGGTTTATCGCCAATTTAAAAACCCCCTAAAAAAACAACTGTTTTTGTAGGGGGTTTTGTGTCAATCATGGAATTAGTCTAAAAAGTATCCTTTTAATTTTTCGACTAATTCTTGGCTTTGAGCATTCAAGCCTTCTATTTCAACCTGTTTATTTTGTGCTTTAAGTTTTTGGATTACTTTGATGATCGCTTCTACACTGGAATCATCCCAGATATGCGAGTGCGTAAAGTCCAAAATAATCAAATCATCTTGAATAGGTTCTGCGAAAGCTTGTGTAAAGTCATGAGTAGAAGCAAAAAATAATTGCCCATGAATCTTAAAACGATTATTTTCTTTTACAACATAGACTAAAGAGATTTTCGTCATAAAGACTATAGCACTTAAGACAACTCCTGCGATAATTCCGATGGCTAGATTATGTGTGTAGATAACGATTCCTACAGTAATCAGCATAATAGCTCCTTCGGTGATGTGCATCGTTTTGAGATACTGGAAACTTTTCCAATCAAATGTGGCAATAGCGACAGTGATCATAATTCCAATTAAGGCTGCTGTAGGGATTTGAATCATCAGTCCTTTTAAAACGACGATTAAAAACAAAAGAAAAGAGCCGGCCGCAAAAGTCGACAAACGTTTTCGTCCACCTGATTTAACGTTGATAACAGCTTGTCCAATCATGGCACAACCAGCAGGACCGCCTAAGAAACCAGTCACGATATTCGCTAATCCTTGTGCTTTGACTTCGCGCTGGTTATCGCTTGTTGTATCGGTCATCTCGTTGATCAATGGAGCGGTCAATAAAGATTCTACTAGACCAACGATCGAAAGAGCTAATGCTGTCGGGAAAATAATTCTTAAAGTTTCAAAATTTAACGGAATGTTGGGAAACGATAGGCGTGGCAAAAGGCCATTCATATCGCCCATATCCCCCACTGTTTGAATGCCCATCGGAAATACGATTGAGCACACGGTCATCAAAACAATGACAATCAGTGCAGGAGGGATTGCTTTTGTGATTTTGGGAATTAAATACATTAAAGCAATAGTGACTCCGGCCATTAGGTAAGTCCATTGATTTCCGCCGACCAATTGTTGGATTTGAGCAGTAAAAATCAGCAAAGCTAACGAGTTAACAAAACCGAGCATAACGGGTTTTGGAACAAAGCGCATCAATTTTTGAATGCCTAAGTAACCTAGAATCAATTGAATGATCCCAGTTAAAATAGTGGCTGCAATCATATACTGTATCCCATGATTCTTGATCAGACTCACCATTACTAGAGCCATAGAGCCAGCAGCAGCAGAAATCATCGCTGGACGCCCACCAGTGAAAGAAGTCACCAGTGCCGTTGTAACAGATGCAAATAAAGCAGTCATAGGGTTAACCCCAGCAATAATGGCAAAACCAATAACTTCGGGTATTAAAGCAATAGAAGTAACCATTCCGGCTAGGAGATCATTTTTGACATTTCCCAACCATTCTTCTTTTTTTATAGCAATTAACATTATTTCATTCCTTTTCTTTAAAATTTTCAGTTTATTCAACTTAGCAGCAATACAGATTTCATTATAGCCAAATGCAGATAAGATAGAAAGGCGTAGTTGCCGGCACCTTGATATTTTCTTAGAAAATAGACAAGACAGCAGCATCAAGGAAATAGGAACTGATTTTATCTGACAAAGCCGTTCAGAAATGCTATGTCCTTTAAAATAAATAACTAATGAGTAACCCAGCAGTTAACAAGAACCCAAAGAAGGTAGTGGTCAGAGCAGTTGATTTCATTGCTATGCGCATATATTGCGGTTCAGTATACCCTCTAAGAAATCCTTGAATGGCTTCGAACGGTTTTTTCACCGTTAAGAAAACAATAAATGCCCAAGGACTGATATATCCCGACGCAACTAGAAATACGATCCATACATATGAAACAGCGAATGCAATAGATAACACAATGATTCCTTTCTGATCTCCAAGAAGAATCGCTAATGTTTTCCGTCCACCTTTACTATCTTCTTCGATATCGCGGATGTTATTGGACAGGTTGATGGCACCAACTAGAATCCCGATTGGAATAGAAATCAAGAGACTTTGAAGAGTGATGGTCTGTGTCTGAATAAAAAAAGCAATCAATACGAAACCTATTCCCATTGATAATCCAGAGAATAATTCTCCAAAAGGAGTATACGCAATTGGGAATGGCCCGCCAGTATATAAATAACCGATGGCCATCCCCAGTAAACCAATTGCTGCCAACAACCAACTGCTGTTCATACAAATGTATACACCAATAAAAGCAGCTAGAACGTACAATAAAAATGCTGTTGCTAATACGTTTTTCGGTTGTAAACTATGCCGTACGATGCCACCGCCAATTCCAGTAGAGTCAGCGGTATCCAGCCCTCGTTTAAAATCATAGTATTCGTTAAATAAGTTTGTTGCGATTTGTAGCGCTAAACAGGCAGCCATCATAGCAATAAATAAAAGCCCATTGATTTTTGATTCGGACATGGCTATTACGGTTCCTAAAATGACTGGAGAAAAAGTCGCTGTTAGGGTATGTGGACGCGTCATTTTCCACATCAGTTTTGCAGAGCTTAGTTCTTTTTTATCTTCCATAAAATTATTCAACTCTCCTACTTTAATAGATTCAAATTACTTGTATAACTGTTCTTATTTTCCGTTTCCTGAACCTTTCTTGCAATATACTTGGTGATGCTTCCTGGCAATAGTATCTTAATTATACTTCATATACAATGCGATTAGAGGCATTCAATGCACCCGATTAGACAACGTCTTAGATGGAAACGTTTTATTTGAATTGTGAAATGAAAAAATATTCATTATAATTAGATAAAAGTAATAAAACGCTGTTAGTTTAATGTGGAGATTTTATGAACGGCGGTGATGAACTAAAAAAGGTTTAAGCAAAGGAGAGCAGACATGGATTGGATGAAAGAAACAAAAAATTTGAAAGAAACATTTGTACCCTATATGCATTCTGCGTTATACATAACGGATGGAAAGCAGGTGTTAGCAGCAGATCAGGAAGCAGAATTGATTTGGGCAGCGAGCATCATAAAACTACCGATTTATTTATACTATTACGAAAAAGCGATTGAAGGAAAACTGGATTTGTCTGAAACGCTAACGCTGCCAGCTGAAGGGCGCGTAACCGGTTCGGGGGTCCTTCATTTACTGACGACGAAAGAGAGTTGGACAGTAGAAGAACTATTGCAGTTGATGATCGCTGTTTCAGACAATGAAGCCACGAATCAATTAATTCGTTACGCTGATTTGAAAACGCTTCAAAGTTGGATAAAAACCAAAGAATGGGGAGATGAAATTAAACTCAGACGGTACTTGATGGATTATGCTTCTGGTTTAATCAACGAAGTATCAGCAAGAGGCGCAGTTCAAGTCTTGCAAGACATCATCGCCTTGGGCCAGACAGCCCCACTATGGAAGGATAGAATCGAAAAGCCTTTAGTGAAGCAGCAATTTCGTACCGGTTTACCAGGCGCTTTAGATGAACGAGAAATTCCTGTTTTAGAAATGCTGAATAAAACCGGTGAAGACAATGGCATTCGCCATGATGTTGCATTGTTTCGTTACCATGATCAAGAGTTGTTTATCGCAGCTTTGACGAAAGAAGGGCAAGAAGAAGCGAAAGCATACGAATGGATGCAAGAAATTGGCAAGCTTGCTTTTGAAACCTTAAAAGCGGCTGACGCTCAGTCAAAGTCTATTCATTCAACGTGACGTGAGAAAAAGGAAACAAGGAAAGGCGGATAAAAGTGAAAAAAATGATAAATAAGAGTTCGGCTTTTTTGTGGTCCGATCATAAACCGCATGCCGTAAAAGAAAAGCTGATGCATCAAGAACGAAAAGCCAAATTCTATCAACTAACAGATGAAGAAGTCCTATCTTTATATACAGATCGGCTAGTAGATTCAGAATTGCTTTATGGTGAAATAGTCGATACAAAAGAAACCAGTGGAGCCTACACTAAAATCGTGGTTCCCGATCAAAAAAGTTCCAAAGATCAGGCTGGTTATCCAGGATGGGTGTTCACAAACGATCTAAGTCCTATTCCTGAAGACTGGTCAGCGGAACTAGATAAAGCCGCCATTAAAAAATCAACAGCTCAACTGAATTTTTTTGATATGGCATATGAAAAGCAAGAGATTTCAGTAGGAACGGTTTTTTCAGTCACTGAGGCAGACGAAAAAAACATTTATGTTCTCACTCCTGATGGTCCAGGCTGGATTGCTAAAGAAGCCGTTCAATTCCTCGGCCAATCTAGTCAGGATAGCGCTGAACAAATCATTTCTTTGGCAAAAGAATTTTTGCACCTACGTTATGTCTGGGCAGGAACGAGTGTTGTGGGGTTTGATTGTTCTGGTTTTGTTTATAGCTTGTATCGTGTTTTCGGTAGAGAACTGAGCCGCGATGCACACGAACAAGCTTTGGAGGGTACGGAAGTGCACTATTCAACTGCACAGCTGGGCGACTTGTTATTTTTTGCTTACGAGGAGGGAAAAGGCGCCGTTCACCACGTAGGAATTTACATCGGCGACGATCAAATGATCCATTCGCAAACACCTGGATCAAAAGTAATCATTACGACTATTTCTGGAACGAATTATGCAAAAGAATTGTGTACCGTCAGACGTCACTTTTGAATGAACTAAAAATCAGCAAACAGGATAAGGAAAGGGTGAATTAAGATGAAGAAAAGGTTAAAAGGACTTATTGGTGTAATAGGAGTTGGACTAGTTTTAAGTGCATGCGGGAATACGAAAGAGGCTGTTGTGAATGATTCAGCTTCATCGTCAACCAGTGACAAGAAAAATCTTGCTGAAAAACAAGAACTGCATTTAACTGCAGCTTCAGAAATACCTTCACTTGATACGGCTATTGCGACAGATTTGACAAGTTTTACTGTCATGAACAATATTTTTGAAGGACTGTATGAATTGGGCCCAGATGGCAAACCTATTTTAGGAGTAGCAGATAGTAAACCGTCCATTAGTGAAGATGGCAAAACATATACTTTTAACATTCGGGAAGACGCTGTCTGGTCAAACAATGAGGCTGTGACAGCGGATGATTTTGTTTATGCTTGGCAAAAAATAGTAAATCCTGAGACCGCTAGTGGTTACGCTTATATGTACGATGGGTTGATTCAAAACGCGACGGAAATCATCAACAGCGAAATGGAACCAGCCGAATTAGGTATTGAAGCCGTTAGTGAGAAAGAATTAAAAATCACCTTAGCTCAACCTACTTCTTATTTTGATCAATTGCTGACATTGCCTTTCTTTTTCCCTCAAAATAGAGCGTATGCTGAATCACAAGGTTCGGATTATGGCATGAGCAGCGAAAATTTGGTTTACAATGGTCCATTTGTTTTGACGGATTGGGTACAAGCGAGCAGTGTAGAATGGTCTTATGAAAAGAATCCCGATTACTGGGATAAAGAAGCAGTTTTACTCGATAAAATCACCGTAAGTGTCATCAAAGAAGTTTCAACGGAATTAAATTTGTATGAAAATGGCGATGTAGACATTGCTGTATTGAGCGGTTCTTTTGTCGAACAATACAAAGACGATCCTGCTATTGTTTCGACCTTGCAAGCTGTTTCGTTTTACATTGAAATGAATAACGTTAACAGTGGGGAAACGACGGAATTAAACAATCCCAATATTCGTATGGCCATTGCTTCAGCAATTGATAAAGAAGCCTATGTGGACAGCGTGCTGCAAGATGGTTCAGAATCCATCGATGGTTTTGTACCTGCTGGTCTAGCAGCCAATCCTAAAACAGATGCTGATTACCATGAAGATGCTGGCAATCTGTTGCCTTACGATCTTGAAAAAGCAGAAACAGCTTGGAAAAAAGGCTTGTCTGAATTAGGAGTTGACGGGATCGAATTAGAATTGATCACTTCTGATACAGAAAGCTCAAAACGGTTAGCCGAATATCTGCAAAATGAATTGCAGACGAACTTGCCAGGGATGACAGTTAAGTTAAGAAGCATGCCGTTCTCGATGAAACTGGATACGGTCCGTAAAGGAAGTTACGATATGGCTGTTAATTCATGGGTTGCGGATTTTGCGGATCCCATCAATTATGTTGAACGATTCCATACCGACATCAACCGAATGAATTATTCTAATCCTGAAGTTGACGCATTGGTAGAAAAATCTAAAGCAACTTACGATAACGATGAAGCGCGTTGGAACACGCTCGTTGAGATTGAAAAAGTCGCACTTGGCGAAGATGCGGCCTTGGCGCCTTTATACCAATCTGCTGAATCTTATCTGCTGCAGCCTTATGTGCAAGATATGTACAAACGGGTTTTTGGTCCAGACAGTTACAAATGGGCTTGGATCTCAGCGGATAACTAAACCTTAAAAAAATCTTCTTTTCTTAATGAATCATTCATTAAGAAAAGGAGATTTTTTAGTCAGTGCAACAAAACCGATTTTTTTTATTGAAAAGTAGTCGGAAATTCAAACCATCGTATGTGAAAAACCCGTGTTATAAAGAATCAGAAAGTGTGGTGCGGGCTGAGCTTATCGCTTTACATTCTGTGAAATTACCCCTAAAGTAAAGATGTGTGAAAAATGTAAGCGCTATTAAAAGTCTGGAGGTATAGGAATGGAAAAAAATATATTATGTCAATTGATCAAGGAACGACGAGTACACGGGCCATCATTTTTGATAAAAAGGGACAACCCCTTTGGACATTTCAAAAAGAACTTCCGCAACATTTCCCTCAACCTGGCCGGGTAGAACACGATGCTAACGATATTTGGATCTCAACACTTTCAGTTATTGCTGGCGTACTGATTGAATCTGGGTTAAAACCACAAGAAATAGACAGTTTAGGAATCACTAACCAACGTGAAACGACCGTTATCTGGGATAAAAAAGCCGGGCAGCCGATTTATCATGCAGTCGTTTGGCAATCTAAACAAACATCTGGAATTGCCGATCAATTGATTGCTGACGGACACAAAGAAATGGTCCAAGACAAAACCGGTCTGATTATTGATTCTTATTTTTCTGTAACAAAAGTGAAATGGATTTTAGATCGTGTTGAAGGCTCAAGAGAGCGAGCAAAAGATGGCGAATTGTTATTGGAACGATCGATACTTGGTTGATTTGGAAACTTACGGGCGGCGCAGCACATGTAACGGACTATACCAATGCCAGTCGGACGATGTTATTCAATATTTATGATTTGGAGTGGGATAATGACATTTTAGAATTACTAGACATTCCAAAAGAAATGCTGCATGAAGTTAAATCTTCTTCGGAAGTTTATGGGCATACTGTGGCCTATCATTTTTATGGCGCTGAAGTTCCTATCGCTGGGATCGCAGGAGACCAGCAAGCTGCTTTATTTGGCCAAACTTGTTTTGAAAAAGGAATGGTTAAGAACACTTATGGGACAGGTGCCTTTATCATCATGAACACTGGTAAAGAACCCATCAAATCAAAAAATGGTTTATTGACAACGATTGGTTATGGAATCAATGGCGAGATCACGTATGCTTTAGAAGGCAGTATCTTTGTAGCTAGTTCAGCTATTCAATGGCTGCGCGACGGCATGCGGTTGTTTAGAGAATCGCCGCAATCAGAAGATTATGCAACGCGCGTAGATTCTTCTGAAAACGTTTATATGGTGCCGGCTTTTGTTGGTTTAGGAGCTCCTTATTGGGATCAAGACGCTCGTGGTGCCTTTTTCGGGATCACACGCGGGACGACAAAAGAGCATTTCATTAGAGCGACCGTAGAATCGTTAGCTTACCAAACAAGAGATGTCATCGAAACAATGAATAAAGATTCAGGCATCCAAACCAATACGATGCGCGTGGATGGCGGAGCCGCTAAAAATGACTTCTTGCTTCAATTCCAATCTGACATTTTAGGCACAACTATCGAGCGTTCAAAAGTTAATGAAACAACAGCTTTAGGGGCAGCCTACTTGTCAGGACTAGCAACAGGATTTTGGAAAAACCAAGAAGAAATTAAAAACTATTGGGAAAGCGGCGGAATCTTTGAACCTGAAATGGAAGAAGATCTTCGTGAAAATCTTTATGAAGGCTGGCAAGAAGCCGTGGCAGCAACAAGAGTGTTTAAACATAAACCATTAGAAAAAAAATAAATCAAACCTCATAACTTTTAAGGAGCAGCTTAAAAAGAGGGAGGACTACTATGCCGTTTTCAGCAAAAATAAGAAAAGGGGTTAGAACAATATGGATACATCAGTTTGGTTACAGATGCTCGGTGAGTTTATCGGGACATTAGTTTTGGTGTTGATGGGAGATGGCGTTGTAGCTGCCAACTCTTTGCGAAAGTCTAAAAGTGAAGGAGCAGGTTGGGTAACTATTGCACTAGGATGGGGAGCTGCTGTTACATTAGGGGTTTATGCCTCTAGTTTCTTGAGTCTGGCACATCTAAACCCGGCTGTATCAATTGCAATGGCTGTTGCAGGCGAATTTAGCTGGTCACTAGTTCTTCCATATAGCGTCGCCCAAATCGCAGGAGGGATCGTTGGAGCTGCTTTAGTTTGGTTGAATTACTACCCTCATTGGGAAGAAACAAAAGATCCTGCTACAATTCTAGGAGTTTTTTCTACAGCTCCTGCTATTCGGAACACCGTTTGGAATGTTTTCAGTGAAGTACTGGGAACCGCTGTATTGGTATTCTCATTACTTGTTTTTACTCGTGGCGACTTTACCGATGGATTGAATCCAATCGTTGTTGGTTTATTGATTGTTTCCATTGGTTTATCACTAGGCGGATCAACGGGTTATGCCATTAACCCAGCACGGGACTTAGGACCGAGAATTGCTCACCAACTGTTGCCAATCAAAAATAAAGGCGATTCAGATTGGGGCTATTCATGGGTTCCTGTAGTCGGCCCAATTATTGGCGGAGTTATCGCAGCGCTCTTATATCTTTTAATTCCGATCACACAGCTATAAGCTTTTATTAAAGACCACAAAACAGCGCCTCTCCTTGATTGTTAAGGAGAGGCGCTGTTTTGTGGTCAATGATTCTCTTGGTTTTTTCTTATTTTACAACTAAGGCTTTCAATTGCTCTTCGATAGCGTCAAGAGGCGCTTCTGCTTGTAACAATGCAGAAGCCGTATACGCTCCTTCAACAAAAGCCGCATCATAAAGCGTGACTGTTTTGTCAGATGTTTCAATCGCTAATTCTAAATTCATTTTAGCACTGCCGAGATCATAAAAAGCTAAAATGTTTTCTTCTTCGAATGACTGTAAAGCAGCTTCAATTTTTTCAAAGCTGGTTCCCACTTCGCCTTCAGAAGTTCCACCGGCACTTTTGATCGAAACTTCTTTAGCAACTTCATTCACTAAAGTGGCTACGCCATCTGCCAAACCTTCAACGTGTGAGACCAATAAAACACCATACTCTTTACTCATCATAGACACCTGCTTCCATCATGGTTTTGAAAAGGTAACTGCTGGACATAGCGCCTGGATCGATGTGACCAATAGAACGATCTCCTAAATAAGATGCCCGTCCTTTTGTCGCTTTCATGTCGATGGTTTTTTCTACACTTTTTTCAATCAGTTCAGTGGTTAGATTTTTATTTTTGACTGCTTCAATCACAGGAATCCATTCATCCACCATCGTTTTTTCGCCTGCCATAGCTTTGCCGCGTTTTTGAACGCCTTCCAATCCAGCTTCTAATAACACAGCCAGATCCTCGCTCTCTTGACTCGCTTTAGCCATGCTGATGAATGCTGAACCGTATAAAGGACCCGAAGCTCCGCCAACTTTGCTGACAAGGGTCATACCGGTCAACTTCAAGAGATCGGTTACGTTGTCCGGTTCTTTGACTGTGAGAGCTTCTTTCAAAGCAGTTGCTCCACGAGCTAAATTATTGCCATGGTCGCCATCTCCGATCGCAGTGTCCAATTCGCTTAAATAAGCTTTGTTTTCGAGCAGTTGTTCAGTAAAAAGAGTCATCCATTTTTTCATATTTTCAAGAGTTACCATTTATTTTTCCATCCTTTCTCTACCAACTAATCGTTGTTACTGGAGCGTTTAAATAGTCTAACCAACGTGAGTCTTCAAGTTTAACTAAAGTCAGCGACAATCCTTGCATGTCGATTGAAGTCATATAATCTCCGACTTTTCTAAAATCAATGTGTAATCCTTCTTCAGCCAATAAGTTCCTTACATCGTTCATAAAAACAAATTGTTCCATTAAAGGTGTGCCGCCCATACCGTTTACCAAAACGGCATACTGATCGCCATTTTTCCATTGAAATTCTTCTTTCAGACGCTCAATCAATTCTTTTGCTAATTCTTTTGAAGGTTTTATTTTTTCTCTTCGGTAACCAGGTTCGCCATGGATGCCTACCCCAAACTCAATTTCGTCATCAGCTAATTCAAACCCTGGTTTGCCTACTTCTGGAACAGTGGCAGCTTTTAAAGCCACACCGATCGATTTGATGTTTGGAATCAGTTTATCGGCCAGTTCTTTGACTTCAGCCAACGTCAATCCTTGCTCAGCAGCGCCGCCTAAAATTTTATGAACCAATACGGTACCAGCTATTCCTCGTTTTCCAGCAGTATATGTGCTGTCTTCTACAGCGACATCATCGTCAACGATGACAAATTCAACAGGAATATCTTCCATTTCAGCTAGATCTTTTGCCATATCAAAGTTCATAACGTCTCCAGAATAGTTTTTAATAATCAAAAAGACGCCATGGCCTTCATCGCTGGCTTTGATGGCTTCAAAAATTTGATCGGGTGTAGGAGAAGTGAAAACCTCGCCACAAACGGCAGCAGAAAGCATTCCTTTTCCAACAAAACCTGCATGGGCAGGTTCATGGCCGCTGCCTCCACCGCTGACCAATGCAACCTTATCGTTGTGATCTACTTTACGGTGTATAACCGTCGTTTCAGGCAGACGTTCAACTAAATCTTCATAAGCAAACGCGAGCCCCTCGAGCATTTCATCTAAAATATCTGCGGGATCGTTAATAATTTTCTTCATTAATAAAACCCTCCTATAATTTATTTCAAAAAGCTGCTACACTTTTAGTATAAACGTTTTCATAGTTAACGACAAATATAAGTAATCAAGCAACTGATAAAAATTTTTGGCTGTTTTAATGGAATAAAAAACCAAAAAACTGAAAGCGTTATTTTGTGTTTTACATTTTAAGAACAACTATGATACAGTCATAGAGAATATGGGATAAAGTGCTATTCTGTATGGTTTAAGAAAGCAGGTGAATAAAAAATAAAAAGATTGGATTATTATATTGTTGTTCCTTATTTTTTATTGCTTTTTATAGGAGCTTTGATGGTTTATAGTTCCAGCAGCGATATTTCGCTTGTTTATACAGGATGGAATGCTGCTTACTTTAGAAACCAGTTGGTGTATATCTTTATCGGTTTGATTGGCTTGATCGTAACGTTTAATTTAAAAATCAGCTTTTTGAAAAATAAGAAACTGCTAGCCTTTTTACTCGGATTGATGTTTTTTCTTTTAGTGACCGTACTTTTTTCTGAAAAAGTAAATGGAGCTAGTCGCTGGATAAGAGTAGGATCCTTTAATATCCAACCTGTTGAATTAACGAAATTGATTTTATTATGGTATACAGCCTACATACTTTCCCGAAAACAATATTTCATAGAAAAAAACTGGATACAAGGGATATGGCCGCCTTTTGTGGTTTTATTTCTGGCTTCTTTGCTGATATTATTACAACCCGATGCTGGCAGTATTGCGATCATTGGTTTGGTCATCACCATTCAAGTGTTTTCAAGCGGTATGCCTTTTCGTATAGGAATCATGAGCAGCGGTGCATTTATTGCATTGATCGCTGTATATACCCGTGCAATATATTTATTTGGAGATAAAGTGCCCGGAATGTCTGATTACCGATTGGAACGATTTGCCGCTTTTTGGTCGCCTTTTGAACTAGCAGAAGGAGCAGGTCTGCAATTGATAAATTCTTACTACGCTTTATCCCGTGGGGGTTTAACGGGTGTGGGATTAGGAAAGAGCGTGCAAAAAACAGGCTATTTACCAGAACCGCATACTGATTTTATACTATCTGTGATTGGCGAAGAATTAGGGCTGCTAGGAGTTGTCTTTATTTTAAGTCTATTGTTCTTTTTGATCACTAGGATTTATTACGTTGGAATTAAAAGTACAGATACGTTTAGTTCGCTTATTTGTATTGGAGTTGCGAGCTTGTTGCTGATACAAAGTGCTATCAATATTGGAGGAGTAGTAGGGTGGCTTCCCATCAGTGGTGTGACCTTGCCGTTTATGAGTTATGGCGGCTCCAGCATGATCGTCTTATCGATTTGTATTGGGATGGTGTTAAATGTCCAGAAAAAAGAGCGGAAAAGTTCATAAATTATTTATATCAAAGCGATAAAAATAAGGTGAATCGAAAAAGAAAAATAAACCTATTCTGATAGGTTTATTTTGGTATACTAGCACTATAAAGTGAGATAAGGGAAAACGTGAAAGTAACTGGAACAAACATCAAAAGGAATAAACTAAAACGTTGAAGAAAGTTGGGAACGAATGGAGCAGCAAGAAGAGCGTTTGTTTTCATTAGCTAAACAGTTATATGAAGCCAATTTTTGGGAAGATTATTGGGATAAAGATTTAATTGCCATTCAATTGGCCAATCGAAGTGAGCCAGTATTTGTTTCCGTGCTGGGCAAAATCGATCAAAATTACGGTTTTTTATTTTATCGAAATTTAGAAGAGTTATCTTACTTTTTTGAAACGGTGAAACGTTCTCAATTCAGAGAATTTCGCTCTTTAATGGAAATCCTTCAAACAAAAAAATGCCTTTCGCTTGAATACGATGATCGCACCAATTTAAGCAAAACGGATTATCAACGAATCAAATCAAGCAACGTTACATTCAGAGGGAAAATGGCATGGCCGGTCTTCATCGATTATTGCCCTGGTTACTGTCCTTATCCTATGAGAGAAGAAGATACGCCTTTAATGATCGACTTAATGGAAAAACTATTGCCGACAGCTCTTGATTTTCGTAAGAAGCTTGTCGTTTGTGCAGAAGAAAGAAGCGCTGTAGAAATTTTTCTTCGAACGTATAAAAAAGATGGAAGCTATGAAGATGGCTTGCTGGTCTTGCCCGAGGTGATCACTGAAGGACTGAACCTAGCTAAAGAAGAATCCTCTATTTTAGTAACGAATTTTGAAATGAAGCGTGTTGATACACAAAAATTTGTCCCTTCTGTCTGGGAGCTGGATATCGATTTTGTAGGTGCGGCAATACACCCAGATACCAATGAGCGGCCTTATTTTCCAAGTGTTTTAATCGTTGTCGACAGCGAAAGCAGTCAAGTGATTTGCAGCGAACTTATCAAGCCGGAAGATATTGAAGGAGTCCAACGGCTTTTGATTCAATTGATATTATCAGAGAATGGCAAACCGCCAAAAATCGTCGTCGATGCCAATCACTATTTTCAAATTGCTAGTTATTTGGAAAGTGTGTTGAATGAATTAGGCATTGAATTAGTTCCCATCCAAAAACTGCCGATGATTTCTGTTATAAAAGAAGATATGTTGGATTATTTTAAAGAACAATAATCAAAAGCATCCATTATTAATGAGGCAGCTCATAGTAATGGATGTTCTTTCTTATCTAAAAATAAAGCTAAAGAAGCATTAGGCCAAACAGTTGGATTCTTATTAAAAAGTGTTACTATTAAAGAGGAAGCAACCCAAGGTATAATAAGAAAAATAAAAAAACGAAAAGAGGCGATAGATAAAAAATGAAAACATTAGTCATTCTTTCTCATCCTGATATCAAAGAATCAAGCAGCCAGCAGTACCTGCTCAGCTCTGTGCCAGAGGATTCTGATGTTACGCTTCATCATTTGGAGCAACTGTATCCCGACTTTAAAATTAATGTCGCAAAAGAACAGGCTTTAATTGCTGCCCATGATCGAATCATATTCCAATTTCCATTCTACTGGTATAGTTCGCCGGCTTTGCTTAAACAATGGCAAGATGAGGTATTGACAGAAAATTTTGCATATGGAAAAACAGGGCAGATCTTGCAAGGAAAAGAATTTGGTTTGGTCCTGTCAGTCGGTATACCTGAAAGAGAATACCAAGCTGGCGGAAAAGAAGGATTCAGTATAAATGAATTGACAAAACCTTTCCAAGCAATGGCTCGAAAAACTGGAATGTCTTACCTGAGACCCTTTACGATTTATCAATTTGCTTATATGACAGAAGAGCAAAAAATGAATGTACTGATTGAGTATCAACTTTATCTTTCTCACGAAAATGAAACGAGCTTAGCCAGCCGTGAAAACTGGTTTTTGGAACAATTAGGAAAAACAAATTTGGCTGCATCGGGTTCGGCAGACGCGGATAAATTAGCGCATATAATCGAAATCATTGAAGAAAACCGTGACACCATTGATGATTTAAAATTATCTTTAGAAGAAATGGAATAGGAGAATAGCAATGGATAAAGAAGAATGGGCAGTGTTAGAACTTGATTCATTGTTTGCTGACAGCCAGGACTATAAGCAAAAAGCGCTATTGAAAGCGACAAGTCAGCTGATCAAAGAACAATTTAAACGTATTCACCAAATGGAAGGCGAACTGGACGGGAAACTCTGGAGCCCGAGCAATTGGGGAGAATAAATGAAATCCAGACATTTTTATGCTGGTCTCCAAAAAGAATAGAGTTCTATGTTAACCTTCGAAAGGATATCCTTCCGAAGGTTTTTTATCGGTTATTGTCAGAATTGAAAGCCTTGTTTTCATTTTTTTGCACAAAAATAGGTGTTAGTGATTTTTATTCACTAACACCTACTAGCGTAGAGTCACTATTCTATATCTGAACTGTATATTGATTTTAAAAGTGTCCTAACAAATTTGAAATTTTGTGAGTCGTTTCAATGATTTTTTTGATATAAAGTGGTTTCATCTCAATATCTGTACTAGGAATGGATACACTAATTGCACCAGCAGCAGCATCTCTATAGCTCGCAAAAGAAGCTCCCACACAAACAATGCCATACTCGTTTTCTTCATTATCCAAAGCGTAACCTTGTTGGCGGATGGTTTCGATTTCGGCTAAAAAGCTGTCAAAGTCAGTAAAAGTATGGGTCGTTAACTCGATAATATCTGTATTATCCCAATATTCTTTGATTTGTGCATTCGTTTTAGTTGCTAAAATAGCTTTACCAACAGCAGTGACGTACATAGGTGCTTTTTGGCCGATTTTTGAACGCATTCGATTTTCGTTATCGCTTGGATCATGTTTATCAATATACAAAACTTCTTGATTGTCTTCAACGACTAAATGAACCGTTTGATTTAATTCTAAAGATAACTGACGAATCATGCTTTTTGCAACATTTAGAAAATCAATGTTTTGGACGCGTCGATTTCCAATTTGAAATAGTTTTAAAGAAATACGATAATGTTTTGTAGTAGGTTCTTTCTCAATATAACCGTTTTCAAGTAATGAGTTGACTAAACGATGAGTTGTCGCTTTATGGAGACCAACTTTTTCGCTGATTTGCATCAAACTAAGAGTATCATAATTTGAAAGGGTTTCAAGTATTATAAGGGCTCGATCAATAGTCTGAACTCTAACTGGTAAATTTGCAACCATAGTTTTTAACATCCTTTTATTTTAAAATTAGATTTCACGATATGAAACTAACTGTACTAAGCAAATCAATTATAGGTGGAAAAAGCTAAAAGCACAAGTAATAAAAAACTTGAATTGTTTACAAATCATTTTAAGACGGCCGATTTACGAAGAGAAAATAGTTATGTCTTTAGTAAATAGATAAAGCGCTCGCAAACAATGGTACAAAAATAAGTTGTTTTATAAGCCTTTCTTTTTAAAACAATGAAAGGGATTACAACTCAATCAGCTCGCTTTTTTTTAAAATAAGCTGCGAACCACTCTGTCTTCGCCAACCATTACAAGACAATTTATTAACGAAAGAGTGGTTGACAAGGATTCAGAGGCTCGTTATAACAAAACTCGTATTGCAAAATAAAGTTTCACTAAGTGAGGCTTCGGCGGTTTTAAAAAGTTTAATCTTTTTCAATCTGATTTCTGCCAAATTTAACTATAAGCAAAAGAAGAGGCGAATCAGGTTTGTTTTAAATTGCAATTGAAAGCGATTTATGAAAAGGCTATCTAGCAAAAGATGCGGATTTTTATACTCTGAATAAGCAAGTTACATTTTATAAATGCTTCTCAATGTTAGTCAATCAAGGACGTCGGAAAATGATGAAAACGTTATAGCCAAAAATGAAATCGCTTTTATAGAAGAAAAGTATTGAATAGATGTAGTGCTTTTTATGGTTTACATATATACAAGAGGGGGAATAACACAGAATGGAAGCAATTAAAGAAAAACCGACTGTAAATACATCGACTGTAAATGCAAAATCAGGTTTAAAAGAAAAGATAGCTTATGGTACAGGTGATTTGGGAAAGGGGTTAATGTTCCAAATGGCATAAATGTATTTACTAAAATTTTATACAGATGTTTTAGGAATTTTTCCTTATTGGGGCGGAATGATTTTTCTAGTTACGAAATTCGTCGATGCAGTTACAGATGCTGGGGTTGGAACTTATGTCGATTCGCGAACCAACATTGGACCTAAAGGCAAATTCACCAGTTAGAGTTCAGACTATTGATCGAGCTCTTACAATACTTGAAACCCTTTCAAATTATGATACTCTTAGTTTGATGCAAATCAGCGAAAAAGGCGGAATTTACGAAGCCGGATCTGATGTTGCTCAAGCGATCACGGAAGAACTAGAAAGCCGCGGCTATAAAGTAACGTTAAACGATGGTTCGACACGTGTTAAAGGCAAAACATTGGACTATCGTAATGAGGTCGACTTAGCTCTAGAAATTGCTGGTGTCATTGGTTACGGTGCTCAAAATAACTACCGCATTCAATGGAAAACAGCAATGTCTAACGAAGTTCCTTGGTTCGTATACGAAGTGCCAACAGTCTTTGCTTCATTGAATTTCACAACTCATCTGCATGATGCAACAATGATAAAAACATATATCAATACATACCATGATAACGATGAAAATATCAAACAATTGATTGATAAACTTGAAGGGAAATCCGAATTTAAAGGAACTCTAAATGAAAATGTTTGGGCCAATAAATGGCAAGCTAAACTATAGAATAAATCAATTTTAAAAGAATATTTCTCTTTATGAAGAAGTGCGTCAATTGACTGTGACAGTCTGTTGGCGTGCTTTTTTATTATTTCAGTAATATCGATATATGCGGTATAATTTAGAAAATCAAAAAGAAGAGAGGACGTTTCGTTTGAGAGAAAAGTTAATGGCTTTATTAGAAGAACGCCAAGATGAAATGATTGAGATCAGACGGTATTTGCATGCTCATCCAGAACTGTCGTTTCAAGAAAGCGAAACAGCGGCTTATATAGCTAAATGGTATGAAGGAAAAAAAGCCCTTGTTCAAACGGAAGTCGGAAATGGCCATGCGGTTGTAGTGACTATCAAAGGTGGAAAACCAGGGAAGACAATCGCTTTACGAGGAGATTTTGATGCTTTGCCGATTACTGAAGAAGCCGATGTTCCTTTTAAATCGGAAAATCAAGGAGTGATGCATGCTTGCGGCCATGATGCTCATACTGCTTATCTATTGGTTTTAGCGGACTGCTTGATCCAATTGCAGGACGAGATTCCAGGAACGATCAAAATCGTTCATCAACATGCTGAAGAAAAGCCTCCAGGCGGTGCAAAAAGCATTTTAGCAACAGGAATTTTGGATGACGTTGGCACAATTTTTGGCATCCATATTTTTCCAAACAAACCTGCTGGTGAAATTTCATACCGCAGCGGATTTGCGATGGCCGGCAGAACGTATTTCAAATTAAAGATTCAAGGCGTGGGCGGTCATGGTTCATCGCCGCATAAGGCTAATGATGCCATTGTTGCTGCTTCACACTTTGTAACAGCGGTTCAGACAGTGATCAGCCGTCGCTTAAACCCTTTTGATATAGGAGTTGTAACGATTGGCTCATTTGATGGAAAAGGAACATTTAAGGTGATTAAAGACAGCGTGGAACTTGAAGGCGATGTTCGGTATATGACAGATGAAACTCAAGAGATGCTTGAGCGGGAAATAAAAAAAATCGTTAAAGGAATTGAAACACTGTTCGGAGTAACTTCTGAATTAACGTATACAGCTGACTATCCTCCGCTTTGCAATGATCCAGCAGTTACTGAACAAGCGATCAGCTACTTGGAAAAAGGCAAAGGGGACTACTTAACGCGCATTTCTGAAAGTGAATTGTTATCAGGTTCTGAAGACTTTGCTTACTATCTTGAAAAGATCCCTGGTAGTTTCTTCTATATTGGCTGCGAACCAAAAGGCATTGAAGAAGCTTATTTCAACCACCATCCTAAATTTACGATTGATGAGGATTGCTTAATTGTCGCAGCTAAATCGGTTGGCGAAATTGTTTGCGGTTATTTCGGTATTTAAACTGAGCCTGACCCTGTAGTCTTTTTTGCACTATTAAATGGAACAGTAAAACAAACAGAAAACGCTTTATCGAAAATATGCTATAGTGAATAAAAAGAAGAAAAAATTGTGGTGAAAACTGGGCGGAGGAGTTCACATGAGAGAAAAACTGATGACGATGTTAGAAGCGCGCAAAGAAGAAATGATTGCGATTCGCAGACATTTGCATGCACATCCTGAATTGTCTTATCACGAAGAAAAGACAGCAGCGTATATTGCCGATTTTTATCAAAGAAAAGCTGTTGATGTTCAAACAGACGTTGGTGGAAATGCTGTTATTGTCACCATTAACGATGCATCCTCTGGCGATACGTTAGCTTTGCGGGCAGATTTTGATGCACTGCCGATTGAAGAAGAAACAGGCTTACCATTTGCCTCAACGTCTCCAGGAGTCATGCACGCTTGCGGACACGATGCACATACGGCTTATTTGATGGTCTTGGCGGATTGCTTGATTGAATTAAAGGCAGAGATTCCCGGAACTATAAAAGTCATTCACCAACATGGGGAAGAAGCTCCACCAGGCGGTGCTAAATTCATTATGGAAACGGAAGCTTTAGCAGACGTGGACCACATCATTGGTATCCATGTTTTTCCTGACCGTCCGGCGGGAGAGGTCGCTTATCGAAGCGGAGCAGCCATGGCTGGCGGCACACAATTCAAATTGATTATCCAAGGAGTTGGCGGTCATGGTTCGTCACCGCATAAAGCCAACGACGCCATTGTTGCAGGAGCCTATTTTGTGACTACGCTCCAAACGATTCTCAGCCGGCGTGTCAATCCTTTCGAAGCAGGAGCGATCACTGTTGGATCATTTGATGGAAAAGGGTCTTTCAATGTGATCAACGATGCCGTTACGCTTGAAGGCGATATGCGTTATATGACGACAGGTTTATTCGAGGTACTGAGCAAAGAATTGCATCAGTTAGTAAACGGATTAGAAGAATTATTCGGCGTTCAAACAACATTGACTTTGTTTGAAGGGTGTCCGCCTGTCTACAATGACCCTGAGTTGACCAGCAGCGTAGTTGATTACTTAACGACTGGTATTGGAGACTACTTGACTGATGTCGTTGAATCTCCGATGCTGACTGGTAACGAAGATTTTGCTTATTACACACAAAAAATACCGGGTTGTTTTTTCTATATTGGCTGTCGGCCAAAAGGCATTGTAAACAACGTTGTTTATGACAATCATCATCCTAAATTTGATATAGATGAGGAAGCGATCAGTGTTGCAGCAAAAGCAGTAGGGGAAGTTGTTTGTGGTTATTTTGGTATTGAATAATTTTTACATTGATCATAAGATTTGGTTTTACTGATGTTCTTTAGTAGGCTTAAGTAAGCAACAAGAATGGAAGGAGACAAAGTGCACATGAAAGTACTAGTCGTTGGAGCAAATGGACAGATTGGGGAAAAAGTGGTCGATTTACTGCAGGAAAGCCAAGAACATGCCGTACGGGCTTTGGTTCGTAAACAAGAACAAGCAGATAACTTTTCTGCTAAAGGAATCGACACTTATTTAGGAGACTTAGAAGGATCCGTTGATTCCCTTGCAGCAGCTATGGAAGGAATCGATGCCGTAGTTTTCTCCGCTGGGTCAGGCGGAGCAACAGGTTACGATAAAACCATCCTGATTGACTTAGATGGAGCCGTTAAAACAATGGAGGCTGCTGAACAAGCAGGCGTCAGCCGTTTTGTGATGGTCAGTTCCATTCTTTCAAATACGAGAGAAAAATGGGCTGAAGGGATGAAACCATATTATGCAGTGAAACGGTATGCAGACCAAATCTTAAAACAAATGGACTTAACGTACACGATCATTCGCCCTGGAGCGTTGAAAAACGAAGCAGGAACTGGCAAAGTCAATCTAGCTGAACACGTCACACCAGGTTCGATCCCACGAGAAGATGTAGCAAAAGTAGTGGTTGCCAGTCTGGATAATAAAAAAGCAGAAAATCAAGAGTTTGATCTGGTTTCCGGCGAAACGCCTATCGAGAAAGCCTTCACGCAACTTTAAAACAGATAAAAAAAGAGAAAGTCCGCTGAAAACACAGCGGATTTTTTTATTCAACAAAGATACATTTTGTATTTTTACATTAGCACTAAAAAGCGGTAAAGTTGTCCTGAAAGTGTGAATCCGAGACGAACTAAGATAAAAAAGAGATGAGTTTGTCCCGAAAATATAGAAATAGACAAACGGTCTTAGAAAAAGAGCGCGTTTGTCTATAAATTTAAATTACACAAAGAAACTAGATGAGATTGAACAAACGAAGTCAGTTACTTTCTTTGTGTCAAAGTTTCTGGCCTAACCAGCTGAAATCTCGATACTTTTTCATCTACGCTGTTAAAAAACGAAAGCTGTCTCAATGTTTATTTGAGACTGCCCTTTTTATGATTAAGATATGTGTTTTCGGATTCATCGGCGGCATTAACCAGTAACTTTGATAGTTCCTGTAGTTACAAATAAAGGCCTGTTATGCTACTGGAGGTGTTCCTTCAGTATTTGACACAACTACATCAATTGCACCAAAGCATCCATAGGCAAAGCTGAATATGCAACTGTTGTCCGTGCAGGAATACCGCTTGGGAAGAATGTCGCATAAACTTCGTCTACAGCATTACTATCTGCAATGTTTTTAAGGAAGATAGTTACTTTTACTACATCGTCCATAACATGGTCGACACTTTCTACAATGGTTTTGATATTTTTTAAGCACTGTTCAGCTTGCTCTTTTACACCACCAGCTACCATTTTACCAGATGTTGAATCGATAGGTAATTGAGCTGAAAGATGATTGTAATGAGAAAAAGCTACCGTTTGTGTAGATAGAGAACTTTTTGGTGCATTTTCTGTATTTCTTGCTAGTACTGCGTTGTAGCCACTCATTATAGTAATCCCCTTTTAATTAAAATTTTTAATAGATAGGTTTATGGACTCAAGTTTCAGCCGAGTTATACTAAGGCTTGATTTCTGCTGCGAACTTTAATTAGCAAACTATAAAACGGTTACATAAGTGAAATTGTAACAAACTTACCTAGCTTTGACTACCTGTTTCTGGAGATAGCCATTTATAATGGATATAAAACAAGAATTGATACACGTACCAATGAACTGAACCACATCAAATAAGAAATCATCTCACTAAAGTACGGTTCTGTTAGAGTCTTAACGTAAAGATGTTTAACGAATAAAGAGGTAAGGAGTTAATCACTCCCTACCTCTTTATCAATTTAGGTGAATAAACCATCTTGTTCCATTTCTTGGCCAATAGCCAGCAGCCAATCTTCGTTGCCTTTAGGGGCAGTAAACTGAACGCCGATCGGCAGTCCGGAGTTAGCAGATAAATGAACCGGCAAGCTGATAGCAGGTTGTCCCGTTAAGTTGGCTTGTTGAGTGAAAGGTGTAATGTCTAAACTTGCAGCAAACATATCCCAGACAATTTTTTGCTGGTCTTTTGCATTCAGTTCCGTAACATGATGCATTCGTTCCAACTGTTCATCCGTTTGAAGTTTAGCGTCGACACGCGGAGCAACATCAGCTGTTGCAGGAGTCAGATACAAGTCATAAGTTTGGTGGAAATCAGCCATAACTTCTGCAGCCGTATCCCAAGCAGCGATGCTGTTGGAATAAGTGCTCGCTGAAATAGATTGTCCGGCATTGAATAAAACCCAAGTCATCAGTTCCATGTCTGATTTCGTAACGGGACGCTGCAGACCTTTTTCAATGTTGGCAAACATAGCGGCTGTTTCGCCTGAATTCATGATGTAGTAACTTTCCATCAAAGAGACTCCATCAATGGCTGGTTTTTCTTCAACCACTTGATGGCCGTTTTGTTCGAGCCAACGAACGGTTTTTAAAACCGCTGCTTTTGCTTCATCGCTGACCGATCCATGAACGGGCGATACCAGCGAATAAGCTACGCGAAACTTTTTCGGTTCAGAATCACCTAATACATTCAAGTAGCCCCGTTCAAAAAGCGGGGTTTGGAAAGCAGCACTTTGCTGGACGGTTTGTAAAGCATCCATCATGGCAGCTGTATCGCGAATGGTTTTGGTTAAAGCAAAGGAAATGGAAGCTCCTTGCCAGCCGCGTCCAACTCCAGGTCCGATCGGTGTTCGTCCACGAGTCGGTTTCAATCCTACTAAACCGGTAAAAGAAGCAGGGATCCGAATGGAGCCGCCGCCGTCGCTAGCACTAGCAATGGGCACTAAATCAGCAACCACGCTAGCGGCTGCTCCGCCACTAGAACCGCCTGGCGAATAGGCTGTATTCCAAGGATTGCGGGATGGCCCGTAGAGTGTCGGATCCGTAATGTTTTTAAAAGCAAATTCTGGTGTATTGGTTTGGCCGATCACAACAAAACCGGCTTTTTCTAACGCTCGAACAAAGTGACTGGTTTGTTTAGAACGGTTGTTCTGCAGCAAACGAGAACCTGAGGTGCTTGGTTCGTCTATTTGATCTTGTCCGATGCCTTTGATAAGGATGGGCTGTCCGCCAAATAATGTACTGGAAAAATCTCGTTCTGCAGCTTCTTTCAGCGCTTTTTCTTTACGCGTATGGGTAACAGCATTTAAAATAGGATTTTGTGCTTCGATTTTTTTGAAGGCTGTTTCAATCAACTCTTGTGGAGAAACATCTTTTTGATGAAGTTTTTTTGCAAGAGCCAATCCGTCTTCTTTTCGGTTAAACATAGTATAGAGCCTCATTTCTTAATTCTGTAATGAATTCAGTTTAGCATCACAAGTCTAAAAATTGAATGGAGAGACAAAAAGAAAGCCGGACAAAAGCCGTTAATTGCTAAAGCGAACGGTTTAAAAGACAGTATTGTTTTTATGGCAGGCGATATTCCATAATGTAATCATCCATGACATAACCATGACCGATATCCGCTACTTGCTCCTCAATGATCTTAAAGCCTAATTTTTTATAAACAGCGATAGTAGGGTGATTGAATTTATTGACCGTCAAAAACACCGTCTTTTTATTTGCTTCATTTGCTGTGTTTTTTAGCTTTTCAATAAGCTCTTTTCCGATTCCATTGCCGCGGCTGCTGCTTTTTAAATAAAGTTTGCTCAGAAAAAGCTGCTCTGCTGACAAGGCATATGAAAGATAGCCGATGGCTGTTTGATGGCTTTCAACTAAGAAATAAGCTTTGCCATCCAGTATTTCTTGGTGAATAGCGGCTGCGGATTGCAAATGAGTCAGCATATAAGCGACTTGTTCTTCGCCTAAAATCGCTGTATAGTGCTCTTCCCAAATTTCTTTTGCGAGTTGAGCGATCAAATCAGCGTCTTCTTGAGTAGTAGCTTGTTTAAGTTGGGTCATATAAATCCTCCTTAATTGTTTTAATGGATAGAAAAGCAGCAGAAACAAAGAGCGTTTCTGCTGCTGAACCTGTTAGAGAAAGTCCTTTAGCTTTATACCAATTTTACTAAGAAATATTTTTTCTTTCCTCGGCGGATCAAAATAAATCGTCCGTCAAAAGAATTTTCAGGAGTTACGACAGCATCGACATCGGTTACTTTTTCCCCATTCATTGAAAGGGCGCCGTTAGTGATGTCTTCACGTGCTTGGCGTCTAGAAGGTTCGATACCGACCACATCTACCAACCATTCAACAATGTTGCGTTCTTCTTTAAGAGCTTCGAAAGTCGGCATATTTTTGAATCCTTCTTCGATTTGACGAGCCGTTAAACTTTTTACATCACCAGAAAAAAGTGCAGCAGTAATTTTTTCTGCATCTTCTAAAGCTTGTTCTCCATGAACAAACAACGTCATTTCGCGAGCTAATGTTTTTTGAGCTTCACGTTTATGCGGTTCGGATTCAACTTTTTCAGCCAATTCGCCGATTTCATTTTCGGTTAAGAAAGTGAAGTATTTTAAGTATTTAACAACATCGCGATCGTCTTGATTCAACCAGAATTGATAAAACTCATAAGGCGTTGTTTTTTCAGGATCCAGCCAGACAGCTCCACCAGCCGTTTTTCCAAATTTTGATCCATCGGCTTTTAACATCAAAGGAATTGTCAGACCAAATGCTTCAGCGTCAGGGCCTTCTTGTTTACGGATGAATTCCAGACCGGCTGTGATATTGCCCCATTGATCAGCACCACCGATTTGTAATTGGACGTCTTCATGTTGGTACAAGTGCAAATAATCCATAGATTGCAGAATTTGATAGGTGAATTCCGTAAATGAAATTCCGGTCTCTAAACGGCTGGCTACGATATCTTTGGATAACATCGTGTTAACGTTAAAACTTTTACCGTAATCGCGTAAAAAATCCAACAAGCTCAAGTCTTTAGTCCAGTCATAGTTATTCACCATTTTGATACCGTTGCTTTCTCCAGCATCAAAAAGACGAACCATTTGAGCGCTTAATTTTTTAACGTTATTCTGAACTTGCTCCATAGTTTGTAAAGTACGTTCTTCTGATTTTCCACTTGGGTCGCCGATGGTTCCAGTTGCTCCGCCAATCAATATCACAGGACGGTGTCCAGCCAATTGAAATCTTTTCAGAATCATAAAAGGGATCAAGTGTCCGATATGCATGCTGTCACCAGTAGGATCGACACCACAGTATAAAGCAATTTTTTTCTTTTCGATTAATTTACTTAATCCGATTTCGTCAGTTTGTTGGTTGATGGCGTCGCGCCAAGTTAATTCATCAATAATATTCATTTTTTTAAGCTCCTTAATACATATTTTTAGACAAAAAAACCCGATGAAAAGGTTAGACCTTTTCATCGGGACGAAATTTTTCGTGTTACCACCCAATTTGCCGACAAATTTCAGTGCAAAATTTGTTGACCACTCATTGACTGTTAACGCCAGTAAGACGCTTGAGATTAATCAAGTTACTCCAGAGTGTAATTCGTAAAAAGACTTGTACTAGTTTCCATCAGCCACTAGCTTTCTATCAACAGAGATCTTTTACTACTGTGCTCGTTCATTGTAATGTTTAGTATGAGATTGCTTTTAGTATAGTTAACAAGCATGGGTTTGTCAATTGGCAAATCAACATAGTGTACCAGAAAAATAGAGCTTAAAAGCGGATCAAATAGTTTTGAGATACCAAGAAACTCAAATAGACAAACCTGCTTATTTACATACACCAATTAATAGTTAAAAACTCAACCTGTCATTCAATGGATTTTGCTGACTGCTTAAAGCGTTATTTAGGTGGTGTCCATCGTTTAGCTTGGCTGTCAGCCGGATAATTTATTCCTGCTGGATAGCTGATCATTTCAATCAACATACCCCAAGGAGCTTGACCATACACAAATTGGTTTCCAGAACCGCTTTCGGCAGAAGAAGATAAATCATTTGGTTTGGACAATAGTTTTCCGCCTGCGTCAGTGAATCGTTCAGTTGCTTTATCGATGTCGTCCACATAAAAAGCCACATGTTGTAAGCCATAATCTGAAGCAATGACTGGTTGTTGCTGCGCAACATTGGCAAACTGGAACAGTTCAATGTTGGCACTGTTTCCGACCGCCAGCATCCGAATGCGCATTTCTTTTGTTCCAGGTTTGAGCCCGAGATTTTTTTCTACTTGTTTGCCTGATTTCGGTTCATCTTCTGCTGATAAATTATCGTAAATAACCTTAGCAGCAAAAGCTTCTTTAAAAAAATTTGTTGCTTGTTCCATATCAGGAACGGTTACCCCAATGTGATCGATTCCGCGTATCATTCTGTATCCTCCCCTAACATTTTAAAGTAAAGCTACTTTATCTCTAGTATAGTCAAAATAAAGCGAGGAGAGGTGTTTTATGCTTAGAACAGTCTCTGATTTAAACCAAACCAATCCAGTGCTATTCTTTAGATGAACTGATATACTTGGAGAGATAAGATAAACGGATACGATGGAAAGGATGAGTAGTACGTGAGATTAAGTGTATTAGATCAAGCACCAATCACTAAAGGAAATACGGCTGCAGATGCTTTAAAAAAAGCAGAAGAATTAGCAATCGTAGCAGATGAATTAGGCTATCAACGTTTATGGATGGCTGAACACCATGGGACAAATGGATATGGTAGTTCAGCACCGGAAGTTACGGCCGCTCATTTAGCCGCAAAAACAAAAAATATTCGAATCGGTACCGGAGGCGTCATGATGATGCATTATTCTCCTTTAAAACTGGCAGAAGTCTTTAAAACGCTAAGCGCACTATCGCCAGGACGAATCGATTTTGGGGTAGGTCGAGCGCCAGGCGGCGACACCAATGCTATGTATGCTTTGTCTGAGGGACGGCAGCCTATGCTGGACAATATGTATGAAAAGTTTGATACAGCTTTGAAACTGATCAATGATGAAGTTCCAGAAGACCGTTTGTACAGTAAAACGATTGCGACACCGGCTCAGATTGCTTTGCCAGAAGCCTGGCTTTTAGGCTCAAGCGGAAGCAGTGCATTAAAAGCAGCTCGTATGGGTGTGGGTTATTCTTTTGCGCAATTTTTTATGGGCGGGATGACGAAAGATATTTTTGATCACTATAAAACTAATTTTCAGCCTTCTGCTTTTATGGAAAAGCCCGAGATCAATGTGGCTTACCTCGTCACAACAGCTGAAACAAAAGAAGAAGCTGAATTCGAAGCTTTACCGCAAGACATTGCACGCTTATGGTTAACGCAAGGTCGGATGGGACAATTATTGACTCCTGAAGAAGCACAGGATTACCCTCTAACTGAAATGGACCGAATGGCTATCAAAGAAAATCGGAAACTGCATTTAGTGGGAGAGGCTAAAGAGATAGCAACATTTTTGCAAGAGGAACAAGCCCATTATGGCTTTGACGAAGCAATGATTTGCAGTATTCCGCATTCACAAGAAAAACGACTAGATGTTTATCGTTTATTAGCCAAGGAATTGTTTTAAAACGAAAATAGTATGAAGGACAGTTAAAACGACTGAGACAAAGCAAGATTAGTGCTTTGTTTCAGTCGTTTTTTATTATTTTTAAAAGTCGTTGAATAAATCTAAGCCCAGTTGTTGAGGGCCAAGCTGATCAAACGTTAAGCCAAGTATTTTTTGTAAGTATTTAGCGTTGGCAGCAGCATGACCTCCGGAATTATTATTAAAGATAACAGCGACTTCTTTAGAGTCTTTTTCCAATGAACGGATGATAGGAATAAAACTGGCTAGTTCTGCTTGGCTGTAATCGTAAAATGTTCGTTTTTCCCGCCAATTTGGGCCGCTAGCATTCAACCAGCCTTCGTAGTTGCGTCCGTGTAAACGCAATACGGTAAGTTCGGGATTCGTTCCAGTCGCTATCATTGGCACACTATTCCCGGGCGTTTGAGGTTGATCGATTACTGCATGGATAAAGTTCTGCTGCTCCAAGAATGTCAACGTGAGTGGCTGGTTTTCTCCGCTATACCAACTAGCGTGCCGAAATTCGATAGCCACTGGCAGTTCGCCCATCCAGTGCCGGATTTTTCTTAAATAAGTTAAGTGCTCTTCTGAATAATGAAAAAATGGCGGAAATTGAAACAAAAAAGCTTTGATTTTATTTGCTTCGATCATCGGTGCGAAGGCTGCAAGATAGTGTTGAAACATCGCTTCTTCAGATGGAAAAAAATCAAGCCATTCTTTGTGTTGGGTCATGGCTTGAAAAGCTTTTGGCAAGAACTGAAAGGCATCAGGCGTCCTGTCGATCCAACTCAAAATATTTTTTGTTGGAGGAATAGCATAAAAACTAGTGTCTAATTCCACAAATGGAAAATGCGAGGCATAATCTTCTAAGTTTCTTTTTTTATGAGTAATTAATAATTCGTGGTCGCTCCACCCGGTTAAACCAATCGTGATCATCTTGTTCAATCTCCTTTCATAGGGAAAAGATGGTACTCTTAGTGTACCGTATTTCTAGATAAGATTGAAAAAAAAGCTCTTAACACAACAAAAAACACTCGAAATGTTTCACGGGAAACATTTTCTTTTTAAATCAAGAATGAAAGGGCTCTTGCAGTTGCTCCTAGAAACGGTGTAAAATTGGATTATTAAATCGGGAAAAGAAAAATGCTAAAGGAGCAGCCAAATGCATAAAATGGTCTTTTTTGATATAGACGGGACATTACTAACAGCGAGAAAGAAAATTCCAGAAACCGCTAAGCAAGCTATTCAAGACTTAAAAGACAACGGCATTATTCCGGTTATCGCAACCGGCAGGCCTCCTTTTAGAATTGATGCTATTTTGGAAGAATTGAATATCCAGTCCTACATTACTATGAATGGGCAATACGTCGTTTATGAAAATGAAGTGATTTACCGCAACCCCATGTCGAGTGATTCCATTGAACGATTAACTAAAGCAGCTGAAGTTTACCAACAAGGCATTGCTTTTAGCGGAAGCGAAGAGATTTTAGGCAACTCTTTGACCACTTTAGGCCAGCAAGGTTTGTTGAAACGGTTGATTCAAAAATCACCGATTGCACCGCCCAAATTAGTTGTGGCAGCCATCAGTCATTTTATGGGAGCTTTTAAAACCAAAAAACCCGTCTTACCGGAATATTATGAGAACCGTCCTATTTACCAATGTATTTTACATGCTTCAGAAAAGTTTGATGCTTATTATCGGGAAGAATTTCCTGATTGTCATTTTACCAGGTGGAATCCTTATTCGGTAGACGTCATTACAAAAAATCATTCTAAAGCTGTCGGAATTCAAAAAATGACAGAACACTTAGGTATCTCGCTTCAAGAAACAATAGCTTTTGGCGACGGTTTAAACGATATTGAAATGCTGCAAACAGTCGGAATAGGAGTGGCTATGGAAAGCGGACGAAGAGAAGTATGTGAAATCGCTGACTTCATTACAGTTTCTCCCGAAAACGACGGCATCTTAAAAGGGCTCCAGCAATTGAAGGTATTGCCTTAAAGGACAGCACGTTAAAAGTTGCAAAAGGCAATAGAAATACCAAGGAAAATCCTTATTCTTCTACCGTTCTATGGTATACTATTTGAGAATAGTTTTAGAGCGTAAACCAGAAATATCAAGAACAAGCGGCGTTAGTTGAACAAAAAAACGTAACGCTCATGAAATGCGTCTGTTTTTGTTGAAGAAACTGCACTTGTATTAAAAAATTGAGAACATTTCATTAAATGAACCAAGGAGGCACTTTAAGTGACTGAGAGAAAAACATTTTATATTACAACACCAATTTATTATCCGAGCGGCAAACTGCATATTGGAAATGCCTATTCAACCATTGCTTGTGATGTGATGGCGCGGTACAAAAGAATGCAGGATTTTGACGTTTTTTACCTTACTGGAAGCGATGAACACGGTCAAAAAATTGAAAATAAAGCAGCGGAACTAAATATAACGCCGCAGCAATACGTTGATGATATGGCTGAAGGAATGCAGAATTTATGGAACTTGCTTGAAATCAGCAATGATAAATTTATTCGGACGACCGATCCTGTCCACGAAAAAGTCGTAGCCGATATTTTTGAGCGTTTCGTAGCACAAGGCGATATCTATTTGGATGAGTATGAAGGCTGGTATTCTGTTCCAGACGAAACATTCTACACAGAAACACAATTAGTAGATGTGCAACACGATGCAGAAGGCAACGTGATTGGCGGGAAATCTCCTGACAGCGGTCATCCAGTAGAACTGATCAAAGAAGAATCTTATTTCTTTAGAATGAGTAAGTATGCGGATCGTTTATTGGCTTACTACAATGAGCATCCTGATTTTATTCAACCAGAATCACGTAAAAATGAAATGATCAATAACTTTATCAAGCCCGGCTTAGAAGATTTAGCTGTTTCGCGGACAACTTTTTCTTGGGGAATCAACGTGCCAAGCAATCCCAAACACGTTATTTATGTCTGGATCGATGCATTGGCTAACTATATTACCGCATTAGGGTATGGAACAGATGACCCGAGCTTATTTAATAAATTCTGGCCAGCAGATGTTCACATGGTTGGAAAAGAAATCGTGCGTTTCCACACCATTTATTGGCCAATTATGTTAATGGCATTGGATTTGCCGTTACCGAAAAAAATCTTCGGCCATGGTTGGTTATTGATGAAAGACGGGAAAATGTCTAAATCAAAAGGCAACGTTGTTTATCCAGAAATGTTAGTGGAACGCTATGGCTTAGACGCATTACGGTATTATTTGATGCGTGAAGTTTCATTTGGCAGTGACGGTGTCTTTACACCAGAAGATTTTGTTTCTCGGGTCAATTACGACTTAGCGAATGATTTAGGTAATTTACTGAACCGGACTATTGCCATGATCAATAAATACTTTGATGGAACGATTCCTACCTACGCAGGAGACGTAACAGCTTTTGACGGAGAGCTGAAAGCTACAGCAGAAAAAACGATTTTAGATTACCAAACAGAAATGGAAAATATGCAGTTCAGCAATGCTTTGAGCGATGTTTGGGTGCTGATTTCACGTGCGAATAAATATATCGATGAAACAGAGCCTTGGAAGTTGGCTAAAGAAGAAAGTAAGAAAGCAGAATTGGCGAGCGTCATGGCTCATTTAGCCGAAAGCTTGCGTGTTGCTGCAATTTTACTGCAACCTTTCTTAACACATGCACCGAAAGAAATGTTCGCACAATTAGGTGTTGAAACTGAAGCAGCTAAGGACTGGACTGCCGTTCAGTTTGGCCATTTCCCGGCTGACGCGAAAGTAGTCGCTAAAGGAACGCCGATTTTCCCACGTTTAGACATAGAAGCTGAAGTAGCTTATATTAAAGAGCAAATGGACGGCGGAGCCAGCACTCTTTCTGAAGAGGAAGAAATTCCGGCAGAATGGGACCCAACGGAAACAAAACTGGTTTCTGTTAAAGAAAAGCAAATCAAATACGAAGATTTTGATAAAGTGGAATTAAAAGTGGCAGAAGTAATCGACTGCGGAAAAGTTGAGGGAGCGGATAAACTGTTGAAATTCCGTTTAGACGTTGGCGATGAAGGGCATCGACAAATTCTTTCTGGAATCGCTGAATGGTACCCTAACCCCGAAGAATTGATCGGCAAAAAAGTTGTTATTGTGGCTAACTTAAAACCGCGTAAGATGCGCGGCGAAATCAGCCAAGGAATGATTTTATCTGCTGAAAAAGATGGTCAATTGCAATTGATCGAAGCTCCAATGGAAGCACCGAACGGATCAGAAGTTGCTTAACTGAAACTGCTGACCTTGACTAGCTAAAAAAATACCCTGCTGAACGCATTTAGCAGGGTATTTACCATAGTCACAAAGCGGTGCAGCTTTATTATGAGGAAAGAGACTAAAAATAAAGGATGAGAGTATGTTATTTGATACACACACGCATTTAAATGCAGCAGAATTTGACGAAGACGTTCTAGAAACCATCAAAAATGCCGTAGCACATGATGTTTCTCGGATGGCTGTCGTTGGTTTCGATACGCTTACGATAGAAAAATCCTTACAGTTAAGCCAAGAGTATAAAGACATCTACAGCATCATCGGCTGGCACCCAACCGAAAGCTACCTTTACACAGATGCCATTGAAGAGCAGCTGTATTACCAATTGCAGTTGCCGAAAGTGGTCGCTATGGGAGAAATGGGTTTGGATTATCATTGGGATACCTCACCTAAAGACAGCCAAAAAGAAGCTTTCAGACGACAATTGCGGATCGCTAAAGAACTAAAATTGCCTGTCAGCATTCATATGCGGGATGCTATTGAAGATACGTATAAATTGTTGAAAGAAGAACACGTTGAAGATATTGGCGGCATCATGCATAGTTTTAGCGGAGACACTCAATGGATGGAACGTTTCTTAGACTTGGGAATGCATATTTCTTTAAGCGGAGTGGTTACGTTTAAAAATGCGAAAGAACCCAAAGAAGTAGCAAAGGCGGTTCCGTTTGATAAGTTGCTGATTGAAACCGATGCGCCTTATTTAGCACCCGTGCCTTTTAGAGGCAAACGCAATGAACCGGCGTACGTTAAATACGTAGCTGAAGAAATAGCGAAGTTAAGAAACTGTTCCTATACTGAAGTAGCAGAACAAACGATGAAAAATGCCAATCGTTTGTTTAGGTTAGATGAATGGAAAAAGTAAAAGAAATCATTGTCGTCGAAGGACGGGATGACACTCGCCGGATCCATGAGTCGCTTGAAGCAGATACGATTGAAACAAACGGTTCTGCCATTAACGAAGAAACACTGCAGTTGATTGCCAAAGCACAAGCAACCAGAGGAGTCATTGTTTTTACCGATCCAGATTTTCCGGGTGAAAAAATCCGTAAGACAATTTCTCGAGCTGTTCCCGGTGTAAAGCATGCTTTTTTGACGATCGATGAAGCAAAGCCGAAAGGCTCAGGAAGTTTAGGGATCGAACACGCTTCGCCTGAAGCCATTCGTGCAGCTTTAGCAAAAAGTTATACAGAGACCTTAGAACAAGAATCATTGATTTCCCGTGAATTGTTGATGGATGCAGGGTTGATTATGGGAGCATTTGCAAAAAAAAGACGCGAAAAGTTAGGCGAACGCCTTAATATTGGATATACGAATGGAAAGCAACTTCAAAAGAGACTGCAAATGTTCCAAATCTCTCCTGAAGAAGTGATTCAAGCGATGCAGCAAATTTTGGAGGAAGAACATGACAAATCATAAAGATATTGCAACACCTATAAGAACCAAGGAAATTTTAAAGAAATATGGTTTTTCAGTAAAGAAAAGCTTAGGACAAAATTTTATCATTGATACCAACATTCTTTCTAATATCGTGGAAGCAGCTGGTTTAAACAAAGAGACAAATGTGGTTGAAGTAGGCCCCGGAATCGGAGCATTAACGGAACATTTAGCGAGAGCCAGCAAAGAAGTCATTGCTTTTGAAATCGATGATCGTCTTTTGCCGGTTTTAGCCGATACTTTAAGTCCTTATGACAATGTATCGATTATTCACCAAGATGTTTTGCGAGCAAACTTGAAAGAAGTGCTAACTGAAAAAGTAGATCTTGCAGAACCGCTGATGGTTGTAGCGAACTTGCCTTATTACATTACGACGCCCATTGTGATGTACTTTTTGGAGTCGGTGGTGCGCATTGATGCTTTAGTGATCATGATGCAAAAAGAAGTCGCAGAACGCATTACAGCCGCTCCTGGCAGCAAAGCTTATGGATCGCTGACGATTGCTGTCCAATACCATATGGATGCGGAGATTGCCTTTATTGTTCCGAAGACGGTATTTATGCCCCAGCCCAATGTGGATTCAGCCATTATCAAATTGACGCGCAGAACGACACCAAGCGTAGAAGTAATGGATGAAAAAGTGTTTTTTGAATTGACTCGAGCAGCTTTTGTGCAACGCAGAAAAACGTTGTGGAATAATTTGCTAGGAAAGTACGGCAAAGAAGAAGCGATGAAAGAGAAATTGATTCAAGCATTAGACTATGCCGGAATAGATCCGAAACGCCGCGGCGAAACATTAAGCCTGACAGAATTCGGAAAACTAGCGGACGGAATTTGTTTGAAAGTATTAAATTAACATTAAGAATAAAGTTGAGTTTGCCAGTAAACCTTTGGATTGCCAAGGGATTACTGGTTTTTATTATTAGAGAATTATTGGTTGCGTCTAAGTTTTTCTTATGATATACTTGTCCGTTTTGTAAAAGTATGTTATAATAGCATTAGATTAGTGAGGTGAATCTGATGCCAATTACATTAGCTAGTATTAAAGAAGGTTTAGATCATAAGTTAGGTAAAAAGATTATGTTGACCGCACAAGTTGGTCGCAAGAGAAAAACAGAACGTAAAGGCATTTTGACCGAAACGTATCCATCTGTTTTTGTTGTGGAGTTAGACCAAGATGAAAATGCTTTTGAACGTGTTTCTTATAGTTATACAGATGTTTTGACTCAATCAGTAGAAATCCAATTTCTAGACGAAGAAAGTCTACAATATGCTTAATCGTAAGACCACGAGCTGAAATGAGCTCGTTTTTTTTTGCTTTAAAAGAGGATTTTACTATAAAATCAGCTGAATGTGACCGTTTTTTCTAACAGTTCCGTTAAATTCTCCTATTCGTTCTTTGCAAATCATTTTTTTTAAGCTAGTATGTTCTACATACTAGAGACAATGAAAAAAATGAAAGGAGTGCAGAGACCAGTATGGAAGTAATTGAAAAAGCCCCGGCTAAAATTAATTTAAGCTTGGATGTATTGCAGAAACGCGAAGATGGTTATCATGAACTTGAAATGGTGATGACTTCAATCGATTTAGCGGATCGTGTGACATTGAAAACGATAGCTGATAACCAAATCAGCATCCGTTCAAATAATGGGTTTCTTCCATTGGATCAAAGAAACCATGCGTATAAAGCAGCGTTGCTGATCAAAGAAACGTTTGACATTCAACTGGGTGTGGACATCGTGATTGAAAAGAAAATCCCGATCGCAGCAGGATTAGCTGGCGGCAGCAGTGATGCAGCAGCGACGTTAAGAGGTTTAAACCAACTATGGGATCTGGGCTTAACGCTCGAAGAATTAGCTGTTTTAGGCGCTGAAATCGGTTCGGATGTGCCTTATTGTGTTTATGGCGGTTCGGCTTTTGCAACTGGACGTGGCGAAAAAATTGAACCATTGGATGAGATCCCGCAATGCTGGGTTGTGTTAGTGAAACCTAAAAAAGGCATCTCGACCGGGACAGTTTTTAGTGCCTTGGCCTACGACACGATTGAGCATCCGGACACGCAAGCGATGTTAGCAGCGATCAAAACACAAAATTACAACAAAATGACACAGTATGCCGGCAATGCATTGGAAAAAACGTCTATTATCCGACAACCGGCTATTGAAACGATCAAGCAAAAGATGCTGCAGTTTGGAGCAGATACAGCACTGATGAGCGGCAGCGGGCCGACTATTTTTGCTCTTTGCCGTAAATACTCCAGAGCTCAACGAGTGTACAATGGGCTAAAAGGTTTTTGTAATGAAGTCTACTTAGTCCGAACATTAAAGTAAGAAGAGAAGCGAAACAAGACTTGAGCTTGTTTCGCTTTTTTTTCTTGACGAATAATAACGAGGATGATATGCTACTAAAGAAATGCGTAAATAGTAATCATTACGTTTTGTGGCGGAGCGGTCTCAAAACGAACAATGGTGCTAGATAAGAGCTGCGAACGTACACTATGGCAGCAAAAAAATAAAATAATTGACAGCAGGAAACGGATGAGTGGACGGTCACAACTCTTACTCGTGCGTCTTTTTTCTGTTAAACAAGCATAGAGAAAGAAGGAAAAAAGTTTGCATTATATTGAAGTCAATGATTTATCTTTTTACTATGATGAAGAACCCGTTTTAGAAAATATTTCTTTTACCGTTGATGCTGGAGAATTCGTTATGCTGACTGGAGAAAATGGTGCAGCAAAATCGACTTTACTACGCAATGTCTTGGGATTGTTAAAACCAACTAAAGGGACAGCGTTCATTTCGCCTATGAACAATCGAAATGAACCATTAGCTATCGGCTATATCCCTCAACAAGTCGCTTCTTTTAATGCTGGCTTTCCAAGTACAGTACTAGAATTGGTTCGTTCAGGCCGTTACCAAAGAGGCAAATGGTTTAAACGATTAGATGCAGAAGATCATGTTCATGTCGAACGAGCATTGAAATCAGTGGGAATGTGGGACATTCGCCATAAAAAAATCGGTGAACTTTCCGGTGGTCAAAAACAACGGATTTCATTGGCTCGGATTTTCGCAACGGACCCTGATCTATTTGTTTTAGATGAACCAACAACGGGTATGGACGTTGATTCACGTCATGAATTTTATGAATTATTGCAACACAATAGTCGTGCCCATGGCAAAGGCATTTTAATGGTTACCCATGATCATGAAGACATTAAACAATATGCGGATCGCCACATCCAGTTGATTCGGAAGGAGGATTCACCATGGAGATGTTTTTCTATGGATTCATGCAGCGAGCATTCCAAGCTTCATTCTTGATCGCTGTTATTGCACCAATTTTAGGTTTATTTTTAATTTTAAGAAGGCAATCTTTAATGGCGGATACTCTTTCGCACATTTCGTTAGCCGGAATTGCTTTGGGGTTGTTGTTAAATATCAATCCCACCGTTATGACACTGGTCGTCGTCGTTATAGCTGCTGTGCTCATTGACTATTTGAGGATGCTGTACAAGTCTTATACAGAAATCTCAATCGCTATCCTTATGTCAGCTGGAATGGCAATAGCGCTGGTTCTGATGAGTTTAAACGATGGAGGATCCAACGCTAGTATCCAACAATACTTATTTGGTTCGATTGTGACCATCAATCAAGAACAAGTTTATTTATTAGGGGCACTTTTTGTGATGGTCGTAGGGCTCTTTTTAGTATTTCGTAAACCGATGTATGTCTTGACGTTTGATGAAGATACGGCTTTTACAGCCGGATTGCCAACGAAATTGATGTCTATTATCTTTAATGTCATCACGGGTGTTACAATAGCAGTCGTTATGCCGATCGTAGGCGCATTATTGGTTTCGGCGATCATCATTTTGCCGGCCGCCATTGCAATGCGTTTAAGCAAAAGTTTTAACATTGTTATTTTGATGGGAGTCATTATTGGGATCATTGGCATGTTTACAGGTCTGACCGCTTCTTATCAATACGGAACACCGCCAGGAGCGACGATCACGTTAGTGTTTATTGTTATTTTCATTATCACCATTTTTATCAAAAAAAGCGTTAATCAAGTGAAATACAAAAAAAGCCGGACACCGTTAGCCTATTCTGAAAAACCAGAAAACAAAAAATAAAAAACAGAGAAAAAGTGCGAATCCGAAAGTTCGTACTTTTTTTTATGAGAAAATAATAACAAAAACGAACAATTTTGATATTTCAAGCAAAAATACCTACCTTTTTTCGTTAAATACGATTATAATAAGGTCGGACGCATGAGATAGTTAAAATTAAAAGGAATTTATGAAGAGGTGAAAGATTTGAAAGTAAAAAGAAGTGAACGATTGATCGATATGACTCGCTATTTGTTAGAAAGACCGCACACATTGGTGTCATTGACTTATTTCGCTAATCGTTACGATTCTGCCAAATCTTCTATCAGTGAAGATTTGACGATTGTGAAAAAAACATTTAAAGAACGTAAAACGGGCACATTAGAAACAGTCCCTGGAGCAGCGGGCGGCGTACGGTATATTCCTGAAATCGCAAAAGAAGAAGCTAAAGAGTTTGTTGATGAAATGTGCGAACGATTATCAGAAGCGAATCGTTTATTGCCGGGTGGTTATGTGTACTTATCCGATTTATTGGGACATCCTCAGATTTTGCGCCAAATCGGCAAGATTATTGCTTCGCAATACTTGCATGAGTCAATCGATGCTGTTATGACGGTTGCGACAAAAGGGGTTCCAATCGCCCAAGCAGTATCAAGCTACTTGAATGTGCCTTTCGTTATCGTTCGTCGCGACTCGAAAATCACTGAGGGCTCGACAGTCAGTATCAATTATGTATCGGGTTCATCTGAACGAGTGGAAAAAATGGAACTATCTAAACGGAGTTTAAAACGCGGTTCACGGGTATTGATCGTGGATGACTTCATGAAAGGCGGAGGAACCGTCAACGGGATGAAGAGCTTGATTGAAGAGTTTGAAGCAGAATTAGTTGGCGTAACGGTTTTTGCTGAATCAACATTCAGCGGAGATCGAATGATTGCTGATTATACTTCGCTTTTATGTGTGGATGAAGTGGATATTCGCGATAAAACGATCTATGTTAAACCGGGAAACTATTTTAAAGATTAAAAAAGTCAGAAACCCTGCCTCTAATACAGACGGGATTTCTGATTTTTTTATCTTATTCTGGCAATGTTTCAAAGGCTAACCGTTTAATAATGTCATGGTTTTCTGGATACTGGGCTAACAGATCGGCTTGTGTAAACAGCTCAAAATCTTGGTAATCAAAACCAGGTGCGACCATGCAGCTGACTAAAGCATAAATACCGTCTTTATCAACGCTTGAGCCGAAAATGACGCCTTTTGGAACAACGTATTGCAAGGTTTCGCCTTTTTCGGGGTCCATTCCTAATGCAACCTGTTCATAGCGCCCGTCTGGATGGATCATATGGATGGTTAAAGCGTCGCCAGTATGGAAATACCAGATTTCATCCGATTTCAAACGATGAAAATGTGAAGGACTTTCTTGGTTCAATAAGAAATAAATACTAGTGTATCGTTTCCGTTCGTTTTGTTCAGCCGTGGTCACTGTTTCAGAAGCTTGATAGACACCTTTAAAATACCCTCCTTCAGAATGAGGCACAAGTTCCAATTTTTCGATCCAATAATGTTCAGGTTTTACGTTCATCACTACTTCCTCCTTTTTGTGTCGCTTTAAATCAGTATACAAGATTTTTGAAACGGGCAACAGCGACGAGCGTATCAGCCAACTAAATAAAATCGTTTTCTTCATTTAAAGACTTAAGAATAAAGGATAAAGTAACGGGATTAACCTTGAAAATACTGAGTTTTTAGGCTATCATTGAAGAGCTAAAGCCAAAAAGCGAGAGGTTGTTAGCTAAAACCTAAAAAATAAAAGAATACCCATTAAACGTTAAAAATAAAAAAGTGAAAAAGAAGGAGTCGCTAAGATGACACAAAGATATGCAGTGGTGTTAGCAGCAGGACAGGGTTCACGAATGAAATCAAAACTATACAAAGTCTTACACCCAATTGCAGGCAAACCCATGGTTGGACATGTGATTGAACAAGTAGAAGCTGCAGGTACCGACAAAATTGTGACGGTCGTTGGTTTTGGCGCTGAAAAAGTAAGAGAATACTTAGGCGACCGTTCTGAATATGCTTTACAAGAAGAACAATTGGGAACTGGCCATGCTGTCATTCAAGCTGAAGCACAGTTAAAGGGAAAAGAAGGAATCACATTAGTCATTTGCGGCGATACTCCTTTGTTGACCTCTGAAACATTAACGAACTTGTTCGATTACCATCAAAAACAAGGTGCGAAAGCTACCATCTTAACTGCTCATGCCGAAGATCCTACAGGTTACGGCCGGGTTATCCGCAATGAGCAAGGTTTTGTTGAGAAAATAGTGGAACAAAAAGATGCAGACGCACAAGAACAGCTGGTTCAAGAAATCAATACTGGAACGTATTGTTTTGATAATCGTTTATTGTTTGAAGCATTGTCTCTAGTCGGCAATGAAAATGTTCAAGGAGAATATTACTTGCCAGATGTTATTGAGATCCTAAAAAGCCAAAATGAAGTGGTAGATGCCTATAAAATGGTACATGAAGCAGAAGGTATGGGAGTGAATGATCGGATAGCTTTAGCTGAAGCTACTCGTTTGATGCGGACCCGAATCAATCAACGCCATATGCAAAATGGTGTGACGCTGATTGATCCAGCTACAACGTACATTGATAGCGATGTGACGATTGGCGCTGATACGGTAGTTGAAGCAAATGTCTCTTTAAAAGGACACACTGTCATTGGAGAAGATTGCTTTATTGGAGCAAACTCTGAAGTTTTAAACAGTACCATTGGCGATCGCGTGCGGGTTACAAGCTCAAACATCAAAGATTCGGTTATGGAGCAAGACAGCAACATTGGGCCTAACAGCCATTTGCGCCCACACAGCCAAGTCGGTGAATCGGTTCACATCGGCAACTTTGTTGAAGTGAAAAATGCCGTAATCGGTGCCGGTACAAAAGTTGGTCATTTAACTTACGTTGGCGATGCCGATTTAGGAAAGAACATTAACATTGGCTGTGGAACAGTTTTTGTTAATTACGACGGCAAAAATAAGCACCGTACGACAGTTGGAGACAACGTTTTTATCGGATGCAACGTTAATTTAGTCGCACCGGTCAACGTTGAAGAAAATGTTTACATCGCTGCTGGGTCAACTATCACTAAAGATGTCCCTACGGAAGCATTGGCGATTGCCAGAGCTCGTCAAGAAAACAAGTTGAATTATTTCAATCAATTGCCACATTAGAAAACGATTGATAATTCAAAGCAAAGCTAGAATTTACTTGATTTCTTCAGGGAAAATGAATAGTATTAAAGTGAGATAAAAGAACTTTTTGCAAATAAAGAAAGTGGAGGTCACTATGTCAGAACATTATTTTGATCCAAAGTTAAAGATTTTTGCGTTAAACTCAAACAGACCCTTAGCGGAGAAAATTGCTAAAGAGGTAGGAGTAGAATTAGGAAAACTCTCAGTGGATCAGTTCAGCGATGGAGAAATTCGAATCAATATTGAAGAAAGTATTCGGGGAGACCATGTTTATATTATTCAGTCAACTTCTAGTCCAGTAAACGACAATTTGATGGAAATGTTGATTATGATCGATGCTTTAAAACGAGCAAGTGCTAAAACAGTCAATCTAGTGATTCCTTATTACGGCTATGCTAGACAAGACAGGAAAGCCCGTTCTAGAGAACCGATCACTGCAAAATTAGTTGCGAATATGATAACAGCTGCAGGTGCAGACCGTATTTTGACATTAGATTTACATGCTTCTCAAATTCAAGGGTTTTTCGATATGCCAGTAGATCACTTATTAGGTGCTTCTCTTTTGGCGAACTACTTCTTAAATTGCGGACTTGCAGAAGAAGATGTCGTGGTTGTTTCACCAGATCATGGTGGAGTAACACGTGCGCGTAAATTAGCGGAATTCTTAAAAGCGCCGATTGCTATTATCGACAAACGTCGTCCAAAAGCAAACGTTGCGGAAGTCATGAATATTATTGGTTCAGTTGAAGGTAAAAAATGTATTTTGATCGATGACATGATTGATACCGCTGGAACGATCACGTTAGCTGCTAAAGCATTGCAAGAAGCTGGCGCAACGGAAGTTTATGCTTGTTGCACACATCCTGTTTTATCTGGCCCAGCGATTGAACGCATTCAAAATTCTGCAATCAAACAATTGGTGGTTACAGACTCTATTTATCTCCCTGAAGAGAAGAAAATTGATAAAATCGTTGAAATTAGTGTCAGTGCATTATTGGCCGATGCTGTGACGCGGATTCATGAAAATAAATCTGTCAGCCCACTTTTTGAAAGAAAATTTAAAGAAACACGCTAAAGTTTACCGTAATTTTAAAAAACGTGATGAGAGGTTAAACAGCTTCTGATCGCGTTTTTTGTTTAGAGTAAAGCGAAGGTGTCTTTACTTATTGGGAAATATCAGTTGCTTGTTCAAATCAGCCAAAGCAATCGTTTAGCTGAAGAGCTTTAGAATGAACGGAGCCAATCAATATGACTAATTTTAAAAAATATGCCAAGCTCGTTCGTCCGCTAGATGTCGTCATCGTCGTACTGTTAATGATCGGTTCGTTTATTCCGCATTATATTTTTGGAAGACAAACGCGTTCGATCGATGAAACAAGTGAAGTCGTTGCGGTCATCTCTATTGATGGCGAAGAAGTAAAGCGAGTGCGACTATCAGAAGAGACACCGCATGAACAATTTACGTTTCATCCGGCAGAGGGGCAATACAACATCATTGAAGTAGACGGAAAAAAGATTCGAAATAAAGAAGACAATAGTCCGGATCAAATTGCAGTAAAAACAGGTTGGATCAGCAAACCAGGAGAAACAAGTATTTGTTTGCCGCACAAACTCATTATTGAGATAAAAGCTGATTCTCCGATTGAAGATTCTGAAGACGATATCATTGTGCCTTTGTAGAAATTGAAGAAACGAGCGGAAGTTGGGACCAAAGCGAGAAAATGCTTTGGTTCCAACTTTTTTTGTTGAATAAAAAGCGACGATACTCTGTAATATACAGTATATTTGTATATATTTCATTTAAATAACAAAAAAGCGGGTTAATATTGTATATTTATAATAAATAGTGTATGATAGTGAAAAGATTTAAACGACTGATAGAAGTATGGGGATACGACTAAAAAGAATAGGGAGGAAGAACAATGAAAAAAGCAACTTTTTTTGCCGCAGCGTTGTTTATTTTAGGGGGATGTACAGCAGGAGAAGCAAATGGAGAAGATAGCGTCAGCGGAGCTGGTGAGACAAACTCGGAGCAGACGCTGCACTTGAGTGTTAAGTCTGAATTGCCTACGATCGACCCGGCTTTATCACAAGATACGATTAGTTTTACGGCTTTGAATCAAGTGATGGAAGGCTTGTACCGCTTAGATACACAAGAAAATCCGATTCCGGCTTTGGCTGAAGGGGAGCCGAAGATCAGTGAAGACCAATTAACATATACCTTTACTTTAAAACCAGAGTTAAAATGGTCAGATGGAAGCGAATTAACGGCTCATGATTTTGAATTTGGCTGGAAACGTATCGTTGACCCGGCTACTGCAGCCAATTATTCTTTTGTGATGACAGATATTAAAAACGCTTCAACAATCTTAGCTGGCGAAGCAGAAGTCGATAGTTTAGGGATCGAAGCGTTAAGCGATTCAGAACTTGAAATCACATTAGAAAAGCCAGTAGAAAATTTCTTGAAATTAATTACTAAACCAACTTTCTCTCCTCAGAAAGAAACTTTTGTTACTGCTGAAGGTTCTGGGTTTGGGACGAGCAGCGATTCTGCTCTTTATAATGGGCCGTTTGTCTTAAAAGATTGGGATGGTACAGGTTTATCTTGGACCTACGAAAAAAATAATCAGTATTGGGATCAAGAAAACGTAGCGTTAACCACTGTGACCAACCAAGTGATCAAAGAAACGTCGACAGGATTGAATCTATACAATAACGGCCAAATCGATCTGGTTACTTTAACTGGAGAATTTGCCCAACAATACAACCAAGATCCTGAATTTATGGCTCCGTTAACGGCCAAATCGGTTTACTTAGAACTGGATCATGTTAACAACCCAGCCTTAAAAAACAAAAGCTTAAGAGAAGCACTTGCTTCAGCTATTTCACGTGAAGAATTAACCGAAAGCATCATTGCTAATGGATCTAAACCCATTGGGGGACTAGTGACTAGCGGATTAGTCGAAGACCCTCAAACCGGTGAAGATTTCAGAGAAACAGCTGGTTCTTATTTAGATTATGATCCGGAAACAGCGGCTCAGCTATGGGAAACGGCCCAGCAAGAATTAGGGGTCTCAACAGTCGAATTGCAATTAGTAGCAGATGATGATGAAGTTACAAAAAAAGTGAGCCAATATTTACAAAATACGATTGAAGAAAATCTGGCAGGTGTAAAAATTACGATTAAAAGTGTTCCTTTCAAGAACCGCATCGAACTAGGCGATAATGGCGATTTTGATTTGTTGTTGTCTGGTTGGGGTGCAGATACGAACGATACCAATAATTTTTTAAGTTTGTTCTTATCCGGTTCTGTCTTTAACGGCGGAAAATATTCTAATGAAGATTATGATGCTTTAGTTGAAGCCTCAATGGGAGAAGACAGCGGAGATCCAGCTAAAAAATGGGCCAATGATTTAGCGGCTGAAAAAATCCTGTTAGAAGATGCAGGAATCATCCCGCTTTACCAGCAGGCACAAGCTATGTTGTTAAGAAGTTCCGTTAAAAATTACCATATGAGTCAAATCAACAGTGTAAACTTAAAATATGTATCAATTGAAGAATAGAAAAACTAAAAACCAAAAAGGGGACTGTTTATTTATATGGAAACTTGGGTAACGGAAAAGCATCAAAAAGAAAGTTTAGCTGCATTAAAACGCTTGATCGATATTCCCTCTGTGAATACCGCTGATGGAACCAGCTTCCCGCCATTTGGGAAAGCGATCGAAGACTGTTTGACAGAAGCATTAGTCATTTGTGAAGCCTTGGGAATGACTACTTATCATGATCCAGCAGGTTTCTATGGTTATGCTGACTATGGAGAAGGGGAAGAGTTGATTGCTATTTTATGTCATTTGGATGTCGTTCCGGCCGGCGATTTAGCTCTGTGGGAAACAGATCCTTTTCAAGCAGTCGTGAAAGACGGCGTTATGTACGGACGCGGCAGCCAAGACGATAAGGGACCGACGATTGCGGCTTTGTATGCCTTTAAAGCGGTCGTGGATGCTGGATTTACTTTTAATAAACGCATCCGGTTTGTTTTTGGAACAGATGAAGAAACATTATGGCGGTGCATGGCGCACTACAATTTAAAAGAAGAACAGCCGACAAAAGGATTTGTACCAGATAGTGCATTCCCGGTAACATATGCTGAAAAAGGTCTGTTGCAAGCTAAGCTGGTAGGACCTGGAAGCTCTGCTTTTGCACTGGATTGCGGCGATGCTTTTAATGTCGTGCCAGGCAATGCACAGTACCAAGGTCAAGATGCTCAACAAGTAAGTCAAAAATTAGTTGAATTGGACATCAGCCAGACACTTGCAAATCAGACAGTTACAGTGAGCGGCAAAGCTGTTCACGCGAGTGCTGCTGGACAAGGAATAAATGCAATCAATCAATTGGCAACAGGTTTGGTCCAAGTGCATCCGCATCCAATCCTGCAATTTTTAGCCGAAAAAGTTGGTGCAGAAACGAATGGTTTCAGGATCTTTGGCGAAGTGAAAGATGAGATGACGGGAGAGCTGACCTTTAATGTGGCTACGATCAAAGTAGATGAAACAAAGTCGGAAATAGAATTGGATTTACGTATCCCGGTCAGTTACCCAGCAGCAGATTTGGCAGCTATTCTTGAAAAAACGGCTGCGGCTTACGGGTTAACGTATGAAGAATTTGACCATGTACCGGCTTTATATGTTCCGAAAGAAAGCGACCTCGTTCAAACGCTGATGGCGATCTATCAAAATAAAACAGGAGATAAAGCCCAGCCGCTCACTTCAGGTGGAGCTACTTATGCCCGAACCATGAAAAATATGGTTGCTTTTGGCGCCCATTTTCCTAATACCAAAAGTTTGGCTCATCAGGCTAACGAAGGCATTGTTTTAGCTGAATTGTTTCAAGCAATGGATATTTATGCTGAAACCATCGTGCAATTGTGCTGCGAAGAAGAATAATAAAACCCTCTCAACCAAGGATGAAACTACCTTGATTGGGAGGGTTTGTCATTGAATTAATTTGTTTCTTCGTCTAACTTTTTCATAGCGTCTTGAGTAATCTTACGCAGCGTATCAGCTGAATGGTTCATTTTTTCTTTTTCGGCATCGTTTAACGGAATTTCGATGACTTGTTGAATGCCTTGGCGGTTTACGATCGCCGGTGCTCCGATAAAGATGTCTTCCTGTCCGTATTCGCCATCTAAATAGACTGAAAGAGGCAGAACAGAGTTTTCATCATTTAAAATGGCTTTGGTGATTCGAGTCATTGAAACGGCAATCCCGTAAAACGTTGCCCCTTTTTTCTCGATGATATCGTAAGCGGCATCGCGAACGTTAAAGAAGACATCGACTAATGCGGCTTCGTCAACTCCCGGATTGTCTTTGATCCATTCATAGATCTGCAGTCCGGCAATGTTGGCATGAGACCAAACAGGAAATTCTGTATCGCCGTGTTCTCCTAAAATATAGCCATGGACATTTCGTGCATCTACCCCTACTAGTTTAGCAATAGCTTGACGGAAACGCGCACTGTCCAAAGAGGTTCCTGAACCGATGATACGGCTTTTCGGCAAACCAGAGAATTTCCAAGTTGCATACGTCAAGACATCGACTGGGTTGGTCGCTACTAAGAAAATACCGTCGAAGCCGCTGGCCATAACTTGATCAATAATCGTTTTAAATATTTTTAAGTTTTTTTGAACTAAATCTAACCGGGTTTCACCAGGTTTCTGAGCAGCGCCTGCTGTAATAACGACGATATCTGCATCATGGCAGTCGCTGTAGCTGGCGGAATAAATTTTTTTAGGGGAAGTAAAGGCTAGTGCGTGGGAAAGGTCCATTGCGTCGCCTTCTGTTTTGTCGGTATCGATATCAATAATCCCAAGTTCTTGAGCAATGTTTTGTGTAACCAGAGCAAAAGCGTAACTTGAACCTACCGCTCCATCACCTACAATAATGATTTTTTGATGATCTTTTATTTCAGATTTAACCATATCAAATTTCCTCCTTAATAAACTTTGTCATACAAAGCAAGTATACCAGTTCACAAGCGAAAGAGGCAATAGAAGTCTTATTTTGGCCGATTTTTAATGGCGGGCTGAAAAAGAAAAAAACAGCTGTAGTGAATGTTCATCGAAGCCAAACAGTCTTGTTCCTATTCACAATTAAAATATGGTATACTAGACGAAATTGTTTCTGGACGATAAAAACTTCGTGCAGCGCTTTTTTGCGTACATTTGCAAAAAGGATCGGCTGTAAAACAGCGAATAAAAATGACTAATTAAACAGATGGAGAAGGTAAATGATGAAGATGATTGTGGGTTTAGGGAATCCAGGTTCAAAATACGCAAACACAAAACACAATATTGGTTTTATGGCTTTGGATGAATATGCGAAGCAGCAAAATTTGGCATTTAATAAAAGCAAATTTGAAGCAGTATATACCGAAGCGTTTATCGGAACGGAAAAAGTTCTATTGGTCAAACCTCAGACCTTTATGAATGACTCTGGACGAGCGGTTCGACCGTTGATGGACTACTTTAATGTTGCACTAGAGGATTTAGTAGTCATTTACGATGATTTAGATTTGCCGCTCGGTAAAATCCGGTTGCGTCAAAAAGGCAGTGCAGGAGGCCACAATGGCATTAAAAGTTTGATCCAACACCTTGGAACTGCAAACTTTAATCGTATTCGAATCGGAATCGACCGTCCTTATGCCAGTCAAACGGTCGTTAACCATGTATTGAGTGGTTTTCCAAAGGAACAACAAGAAGATGTGCTGTTCTCGATAAAAGACAGCGTGGCAGCGATAGAGTATTGGGTCAATGGCCACAATTTTCTTGATACAATGAATCAGTACAACAAAAAATAGCATAAACGTATATGGAAGCCCAGTGAGAATGTCTGAGCTTCTTTTACCATCTAAAAAATAAAATGAACAACATACATTAAGCAGAGGAGTCTTTACAGTGGGAGATATCAAAAAAATACTAGCCGAATCACCTGATGTCGGAGAGCTGCTGGCCCAAATCGGGGAACAGCATACACAGCTGGTCACTGGTTTATCTGGATCAGCCAGAACCTTAGTTATCAGCACTATTTTAGAAAAAAAGAAGCGGCCAATTGTTTTGGTAACGCACAATTTATTTCATGCCCAGCAATTAATGGAAGACTTTTCTGGGCTTGTAGAGGAAGAAAAACTACATTTGTTTCCGGTTGAAGAAATGTTGTACGCCGAAATGTCGATTGCTTCACCTGAAGCAAGGACAGACCGGGTAGCTGCCTTGAATTTTTTACTTTCCGGCAAGCCAGGAATCGTTATTGTGCCTTTAGCTGGAGTAAGGAAGCTTTTACCGCCTAAAGAAATCTGGAAAGCTGCTCGTTTTGAAGTTAAGCCAGGCGGCGAATTGGATCCGACTCCTTTAGCACGAAAACTAGTGGATATGGGTTACGTGCGCCAACAATTAGTTGGAAGCCCAGGAGAGTTCAGTATCCGGGGCGGAATCATCGATATTTATCCTTTAACAGAAGAACACCCGGTTCGAATCGACTTATTTGATACAGAAATTGATTCTTTGCGTTACTTTGATGCAGATAACCAACGTTCGATTCGAAATATTGATGCGATTACGATTTTACCGGCTATCGATACGTTATATACACATGATTTGCTGACAGCAGCGGCGCCAAAGTTTTCTCAAGCGGTAGAACGCAACTTGGGTTTGATCCAGCATGCAGAAGACCGACAAATTTTCACTAGAAATTTAACGCCTGTGGTGGATGCTTTCGATAAAGGAGAGCCCACAGATGAACTAGCGATGTTTACTGATTTCGTTTACCCTGAACGCACGAGTATTTTAGATTATATCCATAAAAAAAGCGTCGTGATCTTGGATGAATACCCTCGTATTTTGGAAACCGAAAGACGGTTAAGCGAAGAAGAAGCAGAATGGGCGACTGAAAAATTAGCAGAACGCCGTATTTTGCAAAAACAAGCTTTTTCAAATGATTTCCGTGCCAAAATGAAAGAGATAAAACAAGATGTTTTGTATTTTTCTTTATTTCAAAAAGGAATGGGAAATCTCCGGTTTTCACATATCCATCCATTCCAATACCGCAATATGCAGCAGTTTTTTGGTCAGATGCCCTTATTGAAAACGGAGATGGAACGTTGGATCAAACAAAATAACACGGTTATTGTAATGGTACCCAACGCTGAACGGGCCGATAAAGTAAATCAGATTTTTAAAGACTTTGAGATCGTCAGCAAAGTAGTGAAACCAAACCGTATAGAAATTGGAAAAGTACAGGTTATGGAAGGTTCTATCCAAAACGGTTTTGAACTGCCGCAAGACAAATTGGTCGTGTTGACTGAAAGAGAATTATTCAATAAAATCACTAAAAAAATAGCCAGACGACAAACATTATCCAATGCAGAACGCTTGAAAAGCTACAGTGAATTAAACCCAGGCGATTTCGTCGTGCATGTCAATCACGGAATCGGAAAATACATGGGAATGGAAACTTTAACGATCAATGGTGTTCACCAAGACTATATGTCCATCATTTATAAAGACGATGCAAAATTATTTATTCCGGTAACGCAATTAAACTTATTGCAAAAATACGTTTCTTCAGAAGCTAAGACCCCTAAGATCAATAAACTAGGCGGGACAGAATGGGCGAAGACGAAGAAAAAAGTAGCCAGTAAAATTGAAGACATTGCCGATGATTTGATTGAATTATATGCAGCACGTGAAGCAGAAGTGGGTTATGCGTATGCACCGGATAGTGAGTACCAAGAAGAATTCGAAAATGCTTTTCCTTATACTGAAACAGATGATCAATTGCGTAGCACAGCCGAAATCAAACACGATATGGAAGGCAAAAAACCGATGGATCGTTTATTAGTCGGTGATGTGGGTTATGGTAAAACAGAAGTAGCCATGCGGGCGGTTTTTAAAGCGGTTCAAGAAGGCAAGCAAGCAGCATTCTTGGTTCCGACAACGATTTTAGCACAGCAGCATTATGAAACCATGATTCAGCGGTTTGCTGATTTTCCAGTGGAAATTGGTTTATTGAGCCGTTTCCGAACGAAGAAACAACAAGAAGAAACGATTGCGGGCTTAAAAAAAGGCCAAGTAGATATTGTAATCGGAACACACCGCGTTTTATCGAAAGATATTGAATTCCAAGATCTGGGACTCTTGATTGTTGATGAAGAACAGCGTTTCGGCGTGAAACACAAAGAAAAATTAAAACAGCTGAAAGCTCAAGTGGATGTACTGACACTGACCGCGACGCCGATCCCAAGAACACTGCACATGTCAATGTTAGGTGTGCGGGATCTATCTGTGATCGAAACGCCGCCGGCTAACCGTTACCCGGTTCAGACTTACGTGATGGAGCAAAATCTAGGAGCGATTCGAGAAGCGATCGAACGCGAAATGGCACGCGGCGGACAAGCTTTTTACTTGTACAATCGTGTCGCGACCATTGAGAAAAAAGTAGAAGAATTGCAAATGCTGGTACCGGAAGCTCGAATCGGTTATGCGCATGGGCAAATGTCAGAAGGCCAATTAGAAAATATCCTCTTCCAATTTATTGAAGGCGAATACGATGTTTTAGTGACCACTACGATTATAGAAACCGGAGTAGACATACCAAACGTCAATACGTTATTTGTCGAGAATGCAGACCATATGGGCTTATCGCAGCTTTACCAATTGAGAGGGCGTGTAGGACGAAGCAACCGCGTAGCCTATGCCTATTTCTTGTACCAAGCGGATAAAGTTTTGAACGAAGTGAGCGAGAAACGACTGCAAGCCATCAAGGATTTCACTGAATTGGGATCAGGATTCAAAATTGCGATGCGGGACTTATCGATTCGCGGCGCGGGAAATCTATTAGGCTCACAACAACACGGTTTCATTGATTCAGTCGGGTTCGATTTGTATTCAGAAATGTTAAGTGAAGCTGTTGCCCGTAAACGAGGACTTGGAAATAAAGAAGAGAAAACCCAAGTAGAAATCGATTTAGGCATTGATGCTTATTTGCCAGGCAGTTACATTGAAGACGAACGTCAAAAAATCGAAATCTATAAACGCATTCGAGAGCTGCACGACGAAGAAACGTATACTCTCTTGCAAGATGAAATCATTGATCGATTTGGCGAATACGCTGATGAAGTAGCCGATTTGCTGACGATTGGATTAATTAAAATGTACAGTGAACAAGCCTTGGTCGAAACGATCAAACGGACGGACGATCACATCGACTTAACCTTTTCGGTATCTGGCACGAACTCATTGCCGGCCGAAGAAATTTTTAGAGCCTTAAGTGAAGTCTCTTTGAAAGCTAATATGGCTGTGAAAAAAGAACAGTATGTGGTCACTTTGCAAATTGGAAAAGAATATACGTATCAATGGCTGAACGCTATCCAAAAATTCGTGAAAGCCATCACGCTTTACCGCAAAGAAAAAACAGCTGCTTAATGCTTGAACACCTAGACTGGAAACAAGGCAACGAGAAAAATCCTATCTGTGGAATTTAGGAGGCTTTATGTGAGCAATCAACAAATGAAAAAAATGATGAACGGCGCTTTACTACTGTCTTTAGCAGCTTTGATTGCCAAAATACTAAGTGCTGTATACCGCGTGCCGTTTCAGAATATGGTCGGCAATACCGGGTTTTATGTTTATCAACAAGTTTACCCTATTTACGGCATCGGCATGACGATTGCTTTAAATGGTTTCCCCGTTTTTTTGTCCAAAGTCTTTGCCGAAACCAAAAGCAGCGAGCAGCAAAAAAAAGTGATGAAAAAATCCTTTTTGTTGCTGAGCATCGTTTCAATTGGCTTGTTTTCGTTTAGTTACTTTGGCGCAAAAATGATTGCTCAAGAAATGGGTGATGCGCAACTAACGCCGATCATTCAATCGGTTGCGTGGCTGTTTTTGCTGGTACCCGTATTGGCAACGGGACGCGGTTATTTTCAAGGTACTTTTCGCATGCTGCCGACTGCTGTGTCACAAGTCATCGAACAAGTTGTGCGGGTGGCTGTTATTTTGACTGCGGCTTTTCTGTATACCCGCATTGGATGGGACGATTATCAGATGGGTGCAGCGGCTATGAGCAGTTCTTGGATTGCTGGGTTAGCTGCTTGTATCGTTTTAGGAGTCGCGTTTTTTAGAACAACTAAACAAAGTGATAGCGAACTAGCTATTGATTCAGAGCAATCCGTCTCGATTGGTTACGGTTCGTTGGCAAAACGGTTTATGACGGAAGGATTAGCTATTTGCTTGCTGAGTGCAATGCTGATTTTATTGCAATTGGTAGATTCATTCACTTTGTACAAAGGGTTGATTCAAGCTGGAGAATTGCCTGAATTAGCTAAAAATGCTAAAGGAATCTACGATCGCGGCCAGCCGTTAGTTCAATTGGGAATGGTGGTGGCTACAGCTTTTTCAGCCAGTTTAGTTCCGGTATTGAGCCGAGCGTTTGTCCAAAGACGGGAAGTAGAATTTTTTCGAGCAGCACATTCGCTGATTCGCATCACGATGACGTTTGCGATGGCCGCAACCACTGGGTTAGTGGTGCTGATGCCTTACCTTAACCATTTATTATTTGGCGATCGTTCTGGAGTACTGGTATTGTGTGTCTATGTCGGGGCCGTTTTTTTGGCTTCCTTGATCGGGGCTTACAATGCGATCCTTCAAAGCCGGGACCAGCACTATTTGACAATGGTGGCGCTGTTTATAGGGATTCTGGTAAAATGGATCTTGAACAGCTGGTTCGTTGAGAAATTTGGAACATTAGGTGCTAGTTTAGCAACAGATGCTAGTTTAGCCGTCATCTTAGCGGTAATTTTACTGGGAGCGCCTAGTCCCTTAAAGAGAAGTTTAGTGAAAGACCAATTTGGATTGCACTTGATTTACAGCAGCGCCGTGATGGCTTTAGCCGTCTGGTTGGTTACACAAGGGATCAGTCGCTTCTTATTTAGCGGTATGCACCGCGTCGATTCTTTTTTGGTCGCACTGATCGGGATCGCTGTCGGAATCATCGTGTTTGTTTATAGTTTATTTAAGTGGGATGTTTTGACCGTTCGCGAATGGTTATCGCTTCCTTTTGGGAAAAAGATATTAAGAAAGTAGGCGAAGCAAATGGGGAAAATTACGGTAGTTGGTTTAGGACCGGGAGATATGGCGCAATTGCCGATGGGGGTTTACCAATTATTGAAAGGGACTCAACCCATTTTTTTACGGACCAAATTGCATCCAGTTGTTGAAACACTCGAGCAAGAAGGGCTAGAATTCGAATCATTTGATGCAGTTTATGAAGCAAATGCCCAGTTCGAAGGAGTTTACGAAAAAATCGTGCAGCAGTTAATAGAAGCAGCTAAAACACAAGATATCCTTTATGCTGTTCCAGGCCACCCAATGGTTGCTGAAAAATCGGTCCAATTGCTGCTTGAAAAAGAACCTGCAATAGAAGTGGAGATCAAAGGCGGAAAGAGTTTTCTGGATGATTTGTTTCAAGCCGTCCGAATCGATCCGGTCGAAGGTTTCCAACTTTTGGATGCACTGGATTTAAATCAAGACGAATTAGAATTGGGACAGCATATCATCGTGATGCAAGTCTTCAATGAGTATATTGCCAGTGAAGTCAAACTGACGTTAATGGAAAAATACCCAGATGATCACCTCGTTGCACTGGTTCATGCAGCAGGAAGCCAAGCAGAAAAAGTCGAATGGGTGCCGTTATTCGAAATGGACCGGATGGAAGGCGTGCACAATTTAACGTCTCTATACGTTCCGCCGTTAGCACAAGATGAACAAACGAAGTCTTTCCAAACCTTGCAATATTATATGGATGCTATTACAGGTGAAGGTGGAGATGTTTGGATAAAAGAACAAACCCATGAAAGCCTGTTGCCGTATTTGCAAGAAGAAACAGCTGAATTCATTGAAGCAGTAGAAAAAGAAGACAACGAAAATATGGTCGAAGAATTAGGCGATATTTTGATGCAGGTACTTTACCATACCAGTTTTGGAGAACGTTCCGGTTATTTTTCACTGGAAGAAGTATTGGAAACTGTTAATAAAAAGCTGCGCAGACGTCACCCACATGTATTTGATGGTGTTAAAGCTGAAACGGTGGAAGAAGTCGATGTCTTGTGGCAAAAAATAAAAGCAGAAGAAAAGAGGGATTTACAATGAGATTAGATAAATTTCTAAAAATTTCGCGCATTATCAAACGACGCACGATCGCTAAAGAAGTTGCAGATAAAGGCCGTATTCAAATCAACGGTTTGACAGCTAAGTCTTCATCAGAAGTAAAAGTCGGCGATGAGCTGACCATCAATTTCGGCAATAAGACCTTAGTAGTGAAAATTGAAAAAATCGTTGAATCAACGAAAAAAGAAGAAACCAAAGAAATGTATAGCATTATCAGCGAAGAATCAAAATCAAACGGTGCTTTTTAAGCAGTTTCAGCAGTTGCCTGCGTGTTTGCTTGTGAAAAGCCATGGGACCGCCTGGAGCCCCTTTGGGTCTCCAGGTTTTCAAGCCTCAAACGAAGCGTAAACGCTTCGTAATTCGCATTGAATCCTTTTCATGGCTACAAGCAGCCACTATTCCTCCAAAAATTTCAAGATTGTAGCATAGTCATTTCACTTACCAACACCCAAAATGATAGAACCATTACATTTAGCAATATCAAAAGGGATAAAACCATAAGAAGATCTTAAATGCTCTAATAAGAGTACTTGAGATCTTTTTTTTATTGTTTTATTCGTTTTTCAGCAATCGTATAAACTATTTTTTATCTCTTTTTCCGATAACAACAATTTGGGTTAATTCAACTCCCTTTATACTTCTCTAAAAACGAGAGGAGGAAAAAGAATGTGTAAGGGTAAATGAATATATGAAATTAAATCTATTTCACACCTCACTTTTAAGGCTCAGCACATGCTGTCTAGCTCTTCTTGTAGTAGATTTGAATCTAAAAATCATTCATGTTACGCTTTTAAGGTCTATAAAAATCGATGACCTACTCTCAAAAAAGGAGGTCTTAAGATTATAATACTTACAAGTTAACGGATTCCTAAAGTATTGGAATGCTGATTGTACATAGGGTTATCGGAGATGAAGAAATAATGAACGAAAAATAAACTAAGTATTCTTGCCAGTACTTTTAACGATTATGTTGATAAGGACTGGAAATTAGTCGAATAAAAAAGGAGAATGCTTTTTAACATAAATGGAGGAAAGTATGATAAACGCAAAATCTATTGGAATGGCTCTTGGATTATCTACTGCATTACTATTAGTTGGGTGTGGAAATGGTGAAGATACAAAAAATGAGGCAAATGAAAGTGTAAGCGAACAAGTGGATTACGCTATTACAGGCATTGAACCTGGAGCGGGAATAACTAATATGGCACATCAGACTTTAGAGGAATATGAAAATCTGGAAGGTTGGGAACTTGAAGAAAGTTCAACTGGAGGTATGCTGACATTGCTGGACCAAGCAATCGATAATGAAGAACCTATTGTTGTAACAGGGTGGGCCCCGCACTGGATGTTCTCAGAATACGATTTGAAATATCTAGAAGACCCGAAAGGAACCATGGGGGATATCGAGAGTATTCATACTATTGCAAGGCTAGGGTTTGAGGAAGAAATGCCTGATGCCTATAAAATTCTTGATGCTTTCCATTGGGAAGTAGAAGATATGGAAACCGTAATGTTTGAGGCACAAGACACTTCTTTTGAAGAGGCTGCGACGAATTGGGTAGAAGCGAACCAAGACAAAGTGGACGAGTGGCTGGAAGGCACTGAAAAAGTGAATGGCGAAAAAATAAAACTGGTGTCAACACCATGGGATACAGAAAAATCTTCTGGTCTTGTTGCGGAAGCCGTATTAGAACAACAAGGCTATGACGTGACAGTAACAGACGTTGATCCTGCAGTTTTGTTTGAGGCGATTGCAAATGGGTCAGCAGATGCATCCCTTGCACCGTGGTTGCCAACAACACATGCTTCTTTTTATGAAAAACACCAAGATAATATGGTTGATTTGGGTGAAAACTTAATAGGAGCAAAAAATGGATTAGTTGTTCCAGCCTATATGGATATTGATTCCATCGAAGATTTAGAACCAAAAAAATAATAAACCAGTAAGGAGAATGGGACGAAAAGCGTTTAGACTCGAGTCTTCTAATAACGCATGCCTTATCTCTAAGGTAGCTAAAGCTACAACAGGTGTAACAAAATGGACGCTCGGACTGAAGTTTGGAGTATGTTCTAGGATAATTATGTGAATATAAAAAAGCAGCAAACTTAAATAAATTAGGTTTGCTGCTTTTTATACTCATTCGACTTTTTTTCGTTTACGCAAAAATTTTGCTGACAGGTTGATTACCGTTAATATCTTACTCTCTACTTACAGTATAACATCATCTGATAGCTATTTATAGACTACTTTTTTACCCATCCTTTCCCTTATACTGATATAAGCAAATCAAAAAGTATAAGGGGTGTATTTATATGAACGACAATAAAAATATCTTAGATCCTGGTCCATTCTTTCATGGTACTAAAGCAAAACTGGAAATCGGAGATATGCTTGAACCTTTACGCTCATCCATTATCAAGATAAAAAATCTAACTATATCTATTTTACTGCAACGTTAGATGCTGCTAAATGGGGTGCCGAATTAGCGAAAGCTAAATCGAAAGAGAGGATTTATATCGTAGAACCATTAGGTGATTTTGAAAATGATCCCAACTTAACTGACAAAAGATTTCCCGGAAATCCAACACGTTCTTATAGGTCTAAATTTCCTTTGAAAATAATAGCTGAATTAAGTTCATGGGAAAGACATTCTGATGAAGAAATAGATTATATGCTTTTATCTATAAGAAAGTTAAGTGAACAAGGAGAAAATGTGATATACGATTAATTCTCCTATTCTTAGAACTCTCGAAAAAAAGAAGTCTTAGTACTTAACCAGAGGTGATAAACCGATGGTTATTGATATAAACTACAGATTTGATTTAAAATTGGTTAGTAGAAGAACGTTTTCTTCTAGTGTTGTGCAACTAATTTATAATCAAATAAGAATTAATAATACTCGCTTCTTCCATGATTGGCACATGCCCATCCTTTTAAAAACTTTTGCTGAAAATAGTTCTGATTATCAGGAGAAGCTATCGCAACTACTTCAGTGGGATACTTGCCTTGGATAGAGCGCTACAGGTTCTACGTCAAAAAGCATTTCTGCACTGTTACTGTGTTCAAGTTTATTCCTTTTTGGATGCCAAAGTGAAGGAGATAGCACTGTCATTACAAATGAGGGTGAAGAAATCACTATCGTTCCAGAAGACCAAAGAATTTATCTGGATGAAAATACTTTTATGGATGGAAGCGACTACTACAAAGTAACTCAAGATAAAGAAGGTAGAAAAAATCAAGAAAGTGAAATAGACGTTGATGGAAAAGATTATTATTTATTGTATATTTTTCCCAATCCAGACGATGATACGAAAGTAGATTTATATTACGAAGAATACTAATAAACGACAACATTAAATTAAGGAAGTGAGATAACTCTCTACTAAAACACCTATGAGTGTTAATTTAGATGTTTATGGGTAATGGATTTTTACGGTGACGTATTTGATGTAGAAAATAGTAAACTGATTACACATGATGAAAAGGTATTTGACTGCGAGGTGGTTATTTTTAATAAAGAAACAAACTGATCCAATACACTTAAGGAAAAACAGTCAGATAGAAATAGAAAAAATGACTGATGATTTTCAACAAATTGTAATGCATGAAATTAGATAGAATAACGTATTGCAATATTGAATTGTAAAAAAGACCTATTCGCAACTGGTAGTTGCGAATAGGTCTTTTTTATTTGATAGATATTGCTTTGTTCACTGTCAATGGTATTATCTTATTTTAGAATCTGTTTTCGGATGAGCTATCGCCATCTTTTTGGAAGAATATCTTTATTTTTTTTATAACCAAATGTCATATTCTTCAAATTCTTTTTCAAATTTATCCATTTCTTTTTCATCATATTTTTCATATTTATTTACGTCGTGTAATAATTTTTTTATTTCATGAATCGCTTTTTTTTCCTCGTACCATTTTTTTAGACTATGTTTTCTATAATTACTTGCATCTATATCCTCTAATTTAGCTAGATTACCGTCTAATTTCTCGATTATAGTAGTTAAATCATTCAAAAGGTGTTCTTTTCTTTTTTCATAGTTAGCCATTATAATCTCTCCTTTATTGAATTAGGTATATCTAATGCTTTATTTAAAGATAGAAAGTTGTCATTTTCCTGCTAAGAAGTATCAATACTATACAAAAGTGCATTCTTTTTGTGAAAGACGCTTACTTATTGAAGAAGCTCTCTTTTTTACTCGATACTAATTTGTTTTTTAGTAGTATTTTCACTATTTAATTTTGGCATGATCAAAGTTAATACACCATCGGTATAGTTTGCTTTAGCCTTTTCTTCATCTACATTTGTTAGATAGAATTGACGAGTCATACTACCGTATGAACGTTCTCTTTTAATAAATTGACCTTCATCATTTTTTTTACTTTTTTCTTCTTGTCTTTTAGCCTGAATCGTTAAAACATCGTGATGGTAGTCAATAGAGATATTTTCTTTATCAAAACCAGGCAAATCAATTTTTAATTCATATTTTTGATCTGTTTCGTGAACATCTGCTTTGAAGTTGCTTCTTGTAAGAGATGAAGGGACCTTATCTAATAAAGAAAAATCTTCATCAAGTAAAGATGGGAAGAAATCAGTGAGTGTTGGAAAATCATCTTTTTTACGTAAATTATTTGCCATTTTTATTCACTCCTTAAAGATTTAATTTCTTACAAAATTTATTATATTTATTTTGCTGAAAGATTCAAGTGAAAAAGTATATTTTTTTAAAAAAATATAATCGATTTTTTTCTACTAATGCACTCTAAATCCATTAATGGACGGTTATAAATGGCAGCGAAAATACAATAAGATAAAGCCTTAGTCAGCTTCTATTTAGGGTTGATTCTACTGACTGTAATATCACTAAGGATTGATACTCAAGAAGAGAAATTAATAAAAGAATATGCTAAGGCTAATAACATTTCTGTCTCTGCTTTATTTAGAAATGCTGTTCTAGAAAAAAATGAAGATGAAATTAATTTGGGGTTACATAATCAAGCTATGACGAAGCATAAAAAAAATCCTCAAAGAATTTCTTTCGAAGACATGCTAAAGGAGCTATCTGATTAGATGAACTCAGGTTATCAAGTAGAGTTTGAAAAAGGAGCTCAAAAAGCATTTAAAAAAACAGATAAACATCAATCCCACTTAATTATGGGATAGGTTCAAAAAAATCTAGTGAACTGTACAGATTCTAGGCAGCATGGAAAAGGATTAGCAGCCAATCGTTCAGGAGAATGGCGGTACAGAATTGGAGACTATCGCTTAATAGCAGATATTAACGACGATACGGTAACTATTTTGATGTTAGAGATTGGTCATAGAAAAGATAGTTACAAATAAAGACAGCGTTTTTTATGTTTACGAATTGCAACCAAATAAGTCCTTTAACACTTTTATTCTAGTGTTAGAGGACTTATTTCTTTTTTTAATACATGAGATTGCTTAAAATAATGTATCGAAAATCTTGTTTAATCATTGGTGAATTTATTTAAAAGTTATAGTTATATAGTTTAACTAGTTATTAATATAATTAAAATATCTAATTTCATCTGCACCAATCTCAACGTCAAAGGCTAATTTTTGTTGTGAATTAAAGGTTATATATTCACCTTCATATTCGCCAAAATTATAGCTGGAATTAGTATTTTTAGGATATCCATAGAGATAACATACGACTTTTCCATCTTTAACAAATACAATTTGATTCATATTATCATTTACAGATTCATTTATGTTATCCCATTTATATCCAACAACTTTATATATATTTTCTTTTTTAGTGTATGGTGCAAAGCTATAAAGAGTGTCCCATTCAAAGGGAGTCCATTTTGAAAAGTCATCAATAGCCGTTGGAGCGCTGATATTATCAGTTGAATCTTCTAATTTACTAGCATTTATCTCCCATATATCTTTTTTGAATGGACCAAAAATAAGAATTATCGTAATAACTATACCTGTTAAAATAGTCAATAAAAGTACATTCTTTTTTTTCATAAAAATCCCCATTCCAGTATGAATTTATTTGTTATAACGTACTTATATCATAAGCTTTATTCTCTTTTAATTCTATGATTGCTATAACTATTAAATTATTCCCGACACATGAATCACATAAAATAATATATCCAGAAAACAAGGTTCTTTTTTATAAAAAAACTCCCTTATCTTTCAAGGGAGTGATCGTAATTAGCTTGATTTTTCAACAGAAAACACACGATGATTTATAGCGGCGTAAATAGCTGCTATTCCTAATAATACCGCTGAAACAATAAAAGATATGCGTACATCCCATATTTCAGTAAGAGCACCAAATAGTAAAGAAGAAATCGCAAATAATAAAGACACTAATGCACTTTGTACGGCATAAATCTTAGGAAGTTCTTCGGTACTAGCTGATTTTTGAAGAAATGTATTAGAAGCAATAGCTTTTAGTTGTTGGGAAATTCCATTGAGTCCTGCAAAAAAAAGTGACAACCAAGCAATCGTTGTTAAACCAAAAAGAAGAGTTAAGATACTAATTCCAAATGAAAAAGTAATCAAAACATACTTAAGGTTTTTTTCGAATGCCAAAGTAAAATAGGAGCATATAAACCCACCCACAACCATTCCAACAAAAAATGAGGTATTGATATATCCCCACCAAGCTTCAGATTTACCAAGAACTTCGCTCACGAAAACGTAAAGTATAGAAGCAATCCATACAACGTTTGCAAAAGCTTCAAATACTATAATCACATGTAGACTTTTGTATAATGGACTTCTCCAAACAATTTGCCATCCTTCTTTCAATTCACCGCTCCGACGACCCTCGGAGAATTTTCTTTTAAATTTGATTGGATCAATAATTCTAGTCATCAGTACGGTAGCTATTAGATACAAGGCTACCGTAATTAAAATGACATTTTGACCGCTTAAAAGTGCAACAACTAATCCCCCAAGTGCCCATCCGCCTAGATTAACTGTTTCGCTAACAATGGAGAAAAAGCTATTAGCTTTCACAAGCTCATTTTCTGCAACTAAACGCGGTAGCATGGCTTGACTTGCAGGCGCTGCCCATCCGTCTAAAAATGCAATCACAAATACAAAACTTATAATCACAAGCACGTTTGACGTTAGATTTAACGCTAAGATAATCGCTAGAAAAAATAGTAAGAGTGTCTTACTTGCCTGCGAATAAATGATCAGTGATTTTAATGAATATCGATTTAACAATAGTGGAGAAAGTAATCCACTGATAAAACGGCCGAACATATTGAAAAAAGGAACTAACGCTAATATAAATGGTGATTCTGTTGAGATGTATAATATTGATATAAGCCCCACGATATAAAAAATATCACCTAAATTGGCCATTGATTGTCCGATCCAAAGAAAACGGAAGGATTTGTTTTTCATTCTTACTACCCCTTTATAATTAAAATTTGTGTCTTATTATCACAGGGTAGTTTTTACATGTATGTTATCCCTCCTTAAATCTATTATTATTCGTTACAAAGTCAAAAAAAAGTAAAACTTAACTCACTAAGTGTTTGGAACAAACAAAATTTATAGGGTAGTAAGAATGATTATGTATTACTAGTATACGTTAAGAAGGATTATGATAGTTGTTATTTGTTTAATTAATTTAGATTTTGTTTAGATACATGGAATTCTATAAAATCGTGTATCTATAACCCTATGCGAATAAGGTTCTCTTTTTGTCAAGGGCTCCAATACATGATTTCGTGATGTTAATAGATATAAGTATGTATTTTTTTGTGAGAAGAGATGTCCATTTAATGAGTGACATCGTCCAACCTTTAAGAACGCAGCAAGAAACTAACCACTTTTTATTTTGTTTGAGACGAAACAAAAATTTTCGTTATTAATGTAAGTAGCCTTAAATCCAGAGAATTATTTGTTTCCCCAGCACTAAAGACGGTCATTTAGAAGTCAATATAATTTATCAAATGTTTCAGAAAGTAACTACACTATTGGAAGGGGAAGGGACGCACACGGAGATGAAAAACTTTGGCCACAGCAAAAAGCACTAAACCCTATATCGGGATCAATGAAAATGAAATCAGCGAAACATCGTTAAACTGTAGACTAGGTTTTTAATATTTACCAATTAAAGAGAGGAGGCAATATAAAAAGCCATCAAACCTTTTTTGTTTAAGGTTGATGACTTTTTTATTTAAACCATATTATCCATCACTTTTTGTAAGCTCTACTCAATTTCTACCCTGACCAATCCGTCTTTCTTTAATTCATACACTTGGTCACAAACCTCTTTTAAAAACATCCTGTCATGCGAAACCGTTATAATCGATCCTTCGAATCCTTTAAACAGTTTTCGTAATTCTGGTTGAGAAAGAGGTGAAAAATTCCGTGTGGGCTCGTCTAGAAGCAGCACGTTTTGTCCAGACAAATCGATTTTCAATAACAACAATTTTGCTTGTTGCCCTCCTGATAGTGATCGAATCGGATGATGCATTTCATCGGCTGTAAAACGCATGCTCCCTAGATAAGTCATCACTTGTGTGCGCTCTTCGCTGTCTCCTGTTTCGCTAAGGAACTCAACAGGTGTTTCATCCATACGTAAATAATCGGCATAATTTTGCGGCATATATCCAGCTGAAATATCTGTACGCTGACTTAATTCTGTCCACAATTGTTTCAACAGCGTACTTTTTCCAATCCCATTTTGTCCGATAATTCCTATTTTTTGAGGAGACCTAACGAGCAAATTCAGTGAATGGGCTAAAACTTTTTCCTCCAACTTCACACTTTTATTTTCCAAATGAAGTATGGTTTTATTTGCAGGAAGTGGTTTAACATTTGAGAATTTCACTAAGATAGCATCTGCTTTTAACGGAATATCTTCAAAGGTTTCTTTTTCACGCTCAAATCTTCTGCCCATAGATTTTACTGCATGCATTTTCTTTTTGAGTAACCTGCCACCAGCTGGATCTTGTCTTGAAATAGTTCCTTGTGCATGATGAACACTGCTCTCAACTTGCCGGTGTTTTTCCATTTGTTTTTGGTGTTCTTCACGCTGCTTACTGGCAATTTGAAATTGTTGTTCATAGTGTGCTTCTTTTTGTTCAATGTATTCTTTGTAGGATAAGTTTGATACTGTTGCGACTGGAATCGTCTTGTGCTGTAACAGCTCAAGCTGAATAACTTTGGTCGCTGTAGCAGCAAGTAAAGATTCATCGTGCGAAATGAAAATAATAGTTAACGGAGTGGATTTGATAAAATGTTCTAGCCATTGCACTGTATCGAGGTCCAAATCGTTGGAAGGCTCGTCCAGCAATAATAAATCAGGATCCGTTGAGAGTGCTTTTAGTAGCTGGACTTTGACTTTTTCGCCACCGGATAGACTACTTAACTGTTGTGAACTTGTTAATCGATCAGCATCAAATCCAAGTTGTCCCACTAATTGATAGAGCTTTTGGTAGTCAATATCCATAACGTCTGTCTGCCCGAAAAAGTACTGGTCAACTGTGAATTCCATATATTCTTGCGGTAAGGATTGTGGCAAATAAACCATACGACTGAACTGGTTGGTTATTTCTCCTTCTGCTTGGATATAGGATTCAATGCTTTGATCCCCCATAATCCATTTCAATAATGTTGACTTTCCGTTTCCTTCTTCGCCAATGATAGCTACTTTTTCCCCAGGGTTGACTATAAAGCTCAAGTCCTTAATAATTTCTTTCAAATCTGTCAAGTGGTGCAAGGTTAAATTTCTCACTTGTAACATAAAGTTTCCTCCTATCTAATAAAATAAAACAGACCGCCAGCAAGTTTCTGCGACGGTCAGATAAATTCAAATAAACAGGGAAAATGGTGGCGTACTCCAATTTTTATAGATAGCGCCAATTAAGATTCAAAAGTTGTTTAAATGATATATCTAAAAAAACCGTTGCAAAGAAACCTGCAAGTAAGCAGAAAATGTTTCTTTTTCAATTACGATTGTTTTAGATAGTGTACATTTAGGCACAACCTTTCGATTTATTAGGTATAGTATAGCAATAATGGCTGATGCGCGCAAAGCATAAGGTGTCCTCTCTAACTACTATTAAGATGTTAAATCGTTACCCACATAAGCCATCCTACGACCGCAAATAAAATAAGTAATAATTGAATACCTAAAGAAAGCATGGCTAGTGTTTTGACCCAACTACTGTAATCCTTCATTTTAGAGTTATTCAGTATATAAATTGAAAAACCTATGCCTACAATTGGACCCACATATGATAACAAGATAAAAATAATGATTTTTACTAACTCATTTTCAAGAACCCTTTCGTTTTTATTCAAAAAAACCAAGCTCCTTTTGCAATAATCTTCAATTTTGTTGTAACGCTACTCTTCTTATCACTTGTTAGTCATTGTTCATTACTCCCCAAGATACTCAACAGTAGTCGTTCCCCAGCCTAAATAATCACCCACAACACTATAAACGACGAATAGATTCACAAATAAACAGCAAGCACATGCTAAGTAAATAAATTTATGTAGTGTGTTTGTTTTTTTGTTTCGTTTGATTACAAGTGGAGCTACAAAAAAGCCATACGGAGCAATTAAACACCCTAGGAAAGCAAGGACCAATAGTATAAGTCCTTCATCTTTTTCAGAATTTCCACGGATAAAGTCTAGATTTGGGTGCTTTTCTTCATTTTCAAGCTCGCTTTCTTCGTTTTCTTTTAACAATCCATCAACGGATACTTCATAATAGACGCTCAATTTGACCAAATTATCTAAATCAGGATAACTGTTGCCATTCTCCCATTTTGAAATAGATTGTCTAGAAATTTGTAAATGAGTCGCCACATCTCCTTGTGACAGTCCCTTTTTGACTCTGCTTTCTTTCAGTCGCTCTGCTAAAGCCACATATTTCCCTCCTTCTAGCTATCTCTCTACTATTATTATACCGAAATCGTCAACTATTGACTATCAGCGATTAGTTAACTTTTAACGCCTAATGATTTATAGTCGATTAAAAACAATAAGAAAACTCCTTGTTTTATTTGCAGAATTTTATACTTTTGTATTATAGCTTTATGCCTTGAGCTCTTAGTACGGATAGAATTAAGTTAGAAATAAGTAAAGGATAGGCTTACACACTGTAAAACTTATAAAAACTATTTCACAGTGTTAAAAATGCACTTTGCTCGGTAACTAAGTATGTTTTTTGTTACTCTATTTATGTAAGAGAATAATTTAAGAAAGGGGTGATGATATGACAGTTACAATAAAACGTAAGACTGGCTGGTTAGGTATGGGCTCAAAAATATCAATAAACGTGAATGGAGAAAAAGCAGTGAAAATTGCACATTCTCAAGAGATAGACCTTGATATCCAAAATAATAATGCATATTTAAAGGTAACGCAGTTTGGAGCGAAAAGTAACGAAGTAAAAGTTATAGATGGAGATACAGTCGAAATCACATCAGCAAAATGGAGTTATATAAGCTATTATTTATTTTATGTTTTCTTATTTATAATAAATTTTATTCTACATTTAACTACAATGTCATTTTCAACGTATGTAATACTTCTCATTTTTGGATTTTTATTGTTTCTAGGGAGCTTCGTTTTTGTTAATAATTATTGTTTGGAAATTTTAGATAATAAAACGAGGAATGAAACTATATAATTATACAGCATATAGTAGTTTATTTAATGAAGGTTCTCAATACTCAGTAAAAATATTGAGAGCCTTATTATTGAGTGTTTTATAGCAAATGTAACCATGTATACTGTTTTAGGAGGAAAGGTAATGAAAAAGTATGATAAATATCAAAAATTCATAAGATATAAATATGGCTATTATTCATTCAACCTTTTAATCAGCTTATTTCTTTTAAATTATTTTTTGGGGTTGATTTTCAATTTTCAATGGGCTGCAACCAAAGAGCTAGAAGTGATAATTATAATGTTTGTAGTAGTTTTATTTTTTGTAAATATAAGTGTCTACCAGAATGCTTATTTTCGTAAAGGCGAGAATAAAAAGAGCTACTCTTGGTTGTTTTTAATTGTTGGGCTATTTAGCTTATATACAGCTTTTCAAACTTTTTTAATTTCTCCTGAAGAAATAATTATAGATGGAAAACTAGGCAGAGGAGTTATTCAGTTATTTTCAGGTCTTATATTTATTTCTGTTCCTCTAACCTACTTTATAAGAGTTAGAATAGACAAAAAAATGGAAAACAAAGAACAGTAATAAATTTCAAGCTAAGGATTAAAATATTGAATGTTTTAGTAATGGAGAAGGGGGTTTATAATGGAGTTTATACAAAGATCGATAGAGCTTAAATGGCCTATCTTGCTATTTGAAGTTGTTTTTTTAATTGGAGGAATCATTCTAATAACGAGTGGAATAAAAATGCGAAAACAAAGTAGAGCAACGGCTTTATTTAGTTTATTTACAGGAATTGTCATTACATTAGTCTCGTTATATTTTTTACTTATAACATTCATATTGGGGTATAATTCCTAACCAGCTAATAGTTTATTTTTAATAAACTCTTATGGCCTAAAATTTTTAGATGATAAAGCTAGAAAATAATTTTTTAGTTAATAAAAGAGAAAGAACAACAAATTTATTATAAATTGATTTGTACAGAAGAGGAGAAGTGATGAAAATACGTTACAGTGAAGCTAAGGTCAAGAAGTTCACCAACAAGAAGCTGTATGAGCGGCTCACACTGCTGAGCAACGAGAAGTCACCGGACACTAAATCGATCAAGGTCATCCTTTCGGAGATCGCCCAACGAGACCCTGCGGAGTACGAAGTGGGAAAAATTGAGGCAGAGGTGGAGAAGTCCAAGCGCCACACAGTCATGGAGTCGACGGACATTCTCTATCTAGAAATCAAGTACAATGAGGACTATCTCGCTAAGCCAGAATCTAAGACTGACCCATATGAACGCAAGCTCCGGTCGGCCATGCTTGAAATGGTCCAGAAAGAACTAGGACGTCGGACAAAATAGGCTAATCGAGTAAAGAAGGTTATTGCTCTAAAAAAGCAGAAGCAAATGCTGAAAAAGATAAATTAGAAAAGAAAATAATCTGACCAATAAACAATCTAATCATCAGATGATTAAATCGAGTGAAGTCGTCTATCGAGAATGTAGTGCACCCAAAGTTAGATCTAAAAATCTAATCTTTTAGGATTTTTACTATACTTTTAAGCAGTGGCAGTCAAATTTAGAGAAGTAAAGGATGCAAATTATTGAAAAAGAAACGTCTCCTTTTAAAAGACACATGTATTCAGGTTCTTTTAGTAATAGTATTAGACAACGCATGCGCTTTCTTGCTATAATTAAGCCAGAAATACAGTAGCAAAAGGATGGGACGTTTATGAAGAAAAAAGAGCCGACAAATATCGCTAGATTGAAAAACGACTATACCCAAGCCAAAACACTTCAAGCTCATCGTGAACGCAAACAAAAACGATCAATGCGCAGAAGACTAGCTGTTATTTTGTTTGTTGGCTGCTTAGTTATAATTGGTTTAACCACAAAAATTTGGACCAGTGCGCAAGCCATTTCTGAAATGGAGACCGAAAAGGCGGAAGCTGAAGTAGTTTTGAAAAAAACAGAAACTCAACAGGACTATTTAAATACGCAAATCAAACGTTTAGAAGATGAAAATTACGTGGCCAAGTTAGCACGAAGCCAATATTATTTATCAAAAGACAATGAAATTATATTTAGTTTGCCAGAAGACAACGCTGCAAAAGTTATTGAAGAAACAAACGAAAAAGCTGAAACGACTGAAAAAGACTGATTATTTTAAAAAATCCTTTTTAAAGGCAGGAAATAACTTATTTTAAAAAGAAATGAATATTTAGTGAGATTTTGTTTGAAGTCGCTAGATAGCATGCTATAATAAGCATACAAGTTTTAAGGAGGAAACAATTTTATATGTCAATTGAAGTGGGAAATAAAGTTTCAGGAACAGTGTCAGGTATTACAAATTTTGGTGCGTTCATCGACCTAGGTGATAGAAAGACTGGACTCGTTCACATTAGTGAAGTGTCTGATAGTTTTATCAAAGATATCAAAGATGTGTTAAAAGTTGGTGAAACAGTGACTGTGAAAGTAATGTCCATTGGGGATGACGGGAAAATCGGTCTTTCTATTAGACGTGCGGTCGATAAACCAGTTGAAACTGCTTCAAGTTCTCGAGAAAAAACCGGCGGGTATCAAGGACGCCGTGAAGGTGGAGCACCTCGTAGCAGCGGTGGATATCAAAACCAACGAAATCCTCGTGGCGCGAAAAGTGTTGAACCTAAAAAAGATGATTTTGACTCATTGATGTCATCATTCTTGAAAGACAGCGATGATCGTTTAACAACTCTAAAACGCAGCACCGAAGGCAAACGCGGTGGCCGTGGCGGACGACGCAATTAAAAAGTAAACCGAAGGATAAGGAAACTTATCCTTTTTTATGTTTTTTTAAAATAAATAGGCGAATTAAGGTGCTATGTGAATTTAAAAAAGAAACCGACAAATCTAGTTTCTTCCTATATAATGAAAAGAAGCCTAAAAAAGATTGCAAAGCCGAATAAGGCTGACAAAGGAGTTCGGAAGATGGAGCAACTTTCTGGTTTTTTAAAAGATTGTCAGCACCATGCCTACTGGAAGCCAACTGACCGCTTATTAGTAGCTGTTTCTGGTGGCGTAGATTCAATGGTATTAGTAGATCTGATCCATCATTTGCCAGCTACGCTAAAACCGTGGTTTGGCGTGGTTCACGTGAATCACAAACTGCGCGAGGTATCGGATGAAGAAGAAGCCTTTTTAAAGAACTATTGCCAAGAAAAAAAGATCCCCTTTTTTTGTACCCAGTGGAAACGAGCAGATCATCCAGCAACAGGAGAAGAAGCAGCGGCACGAAATTTTCGCTATACTTTTTTTCAAGAAATGATGGTGGCTCATAAAGCCACACACTTGGTTACCGCACATCATGGCGATGATCAAGTAGAAACGATTTTGATGCGTCTAGTGCGTGGTGGACAATTGGGGAATATGGCTGGCATTCGTACTGTTCGGACATTTGGTTCAGGCAAGCTGGTTCGACCTTTGCTGAAGTATTCTAAAGAAGAGCTGTATGCTTATAGTCGACAACACCGTTTAAGGTATTATGAAGATGAAAGCAATACTAGTTTGAAGTACACTCGAAATCGGTATCGGCAAACGATCGTGCCGCTTTTGAAGCAAGAGAATCCGAAAGTATTGAACCATTTTAATGACTTTTCCGAGGATTTACTGGATGTCTTGCACCTATCTGAACAGTTGATTCAAGAAAAGATAAATCGTGTCACGATAGAAGCCAAACCAGGGTTTTGGAAATTAACGATTCCAGTTTTTCTATCCTATGAACCTGCTCTTCAACGACAGATCCTGATGCGTCTCTTGGTGACAGTGTTTAGCGCTGATCCAATCGACTCTTTAAGGCAGCAAACAAATGAAGTGATTGCGTTGATGGTCAATGCGAAGCCGAACAGTCAGTTAAATTTGCCCAATGGCTGGCGTGTGCGTAGAGAATATGAACAATTAATGATTGAAAAGCCTCCTATGGTGCTGCCGGTTCAGAAGAATCAAGAACAAAAGCTTGTACCTGAACAATGGGCAACGTTGGCAAATGGAGGGCAAATAGGATTGTTCCGAGTAGCGGCTCATGCTGAACCACCTGACAAAGGCGATCAGCACATTTGGTTGGATCCTGAAGAGGTGGTTTTGCCTTTAACGATCAGGCATCGAAAACCAGGTGACCGGATGTCGTTAAAAGGAATGGAAACAGGGCATAAAAAGATAAAATCTATTTTTATTGATCAAAAAATACCGTTGAAGCAACGTGATGAAGTCTATTTGATAACCGATGCAACAAATGAAATCATTTGGTTAGTGGAATATAAGGAATCAAGATTGTCTATTCAACGTGAAACTGATAAAATACAATACATACTCATTTACCAAAGATAAAAGAGGTCGTATTGAAAGGGAGAACAAGATTATGCAGAATGATATCGAACGCGTGCTTTTTTCAAGAGAAGAATTAGCGCAAAAAACGAACGAACTAGGACAACAACTATCCGTTGAATATAAGGAGAAAAACGCTTTAGTTGTTGGTATATTAAAAGGAGCGACTCCTTTTTTATCGGACTTGGTGAAAGAAATGGATATCTACCTTGAAATGGACTTTATGGACGTTTCAAGTTACGGTGGTGGCATTACTTCATCAGGAGAAGTCAAAATCTTAAAAGATTTAGATACAAATGTCGAAGGTCGCGATTTGCTGATCGTCGAAGACATTATCGACAGTGGCCGGACGCTTTCCTACTTAGTTGAGATGTTTCGTTACCGCAAAGCAAAATCGGTTAAAATCGTTACATTATTAGATAAACCTGAAGGCCGTGTAGTTGAAATGAAAGCTGATTACGTTGGCTTTTTAGTACCGAACGAATTTGTAGTTGGATATGGTTTAGATTATGATGAACGTTACCGCAATTTGCCTTATATCGGCATATTAAAACCAGAAATTTACCAGTAGAAATAAATGGTCAATGATGGTCAAATGTGGTATGATTAAATGGCTTTAACAAGATTAGGCTAAAAAAATATATGATGAAACTACAAAATGTTAACTTGTAGAAGGAGGGCAACAATGAAAAAAGGACTCTTAAAAAACGGGGTCTTCTATGCAATCGTCTTTCTAGGAATAATTGGAATTGTGACATGGGCAACAGATGGCTCATCTGGCGAACAAAGCACCGACATTCCAGCTAGTGAATTCGTAACGCAATTAGAAGCAAACGAAATCAAAGAATTTACGATTCAGCCAAATGCTGGCGTATATAAAATTACCGGGGAATACCGTGAAGCACAACCTTTAGAAAAAGGTTCTGATTCAAGTCTCAGTATCTTTGGTTCAACAGAAACATCAAGCAAGAACTTTACATCAGCCGTATTACAAAATGATACAACGGTGAGTGAAATCACTGCTGCAGCAAAAGAGAACAATATTGTAGTTACTCCGGTACAAGAAGAAACAACCGGTATATGGGTAACCTTATTAGTATCTGTTTTACCATTAGTTATCTTTGTTTTCTTCATTTATATGATGATGAGTCAAAGCGGACAAGGTGGAGGCGGACAAGGCGGACGTGGTGTGATGAACTTTGGTAAATCAAAAGCCAAAGAATCAGATAACAAAGCCAACAAAGTACGTTTCTCCGATGTCGCAGGGGCAGACGAAGAAAAAGAAGAATTAGTAGAAGTTGTTGAATTCTTGAAAGACCCAAGACGTTTCGCTGAACTTGGCGCACGTATTCCAGCAGGTGTTTTATTAGAAGGACCTCCAGGAACAGGTAAAACGTTGCTTGCTAAAGCCGTAGCCGGTGAAGCTGGCGTACCGTTCTATTCTATCTCCGGTTCGGACTTTGTTGAAATGTTCGTTGGGGTTGGAGCAAGCCGTGTACGTGATTTATTCGAAAACGCGAAGAAAACTGCACCATCTATCATCTTTATTGATGAAATCGATGCTGTTGGTCGTCAACGTGGCGCAGGAATGGGCGGCGGACACGATGAACGTGAACAAACATTAAACCAATTGCTTGTTGAATTGGATGGATTCTCTGGAAACGAAGGAGTAATCGTCATTGCTGCGACTAACCGTTCAGACGTATTAGACCCAGCGTTATTGCGTCCAGGACGTTTTGACCGTCAAATCCTTGTAGGTCGTCCAGATGTCAAAGGCCGTGAAGCTATTTTGAAAGTTCATGCCAAAAACAAACCATTTGCTAAAGATGTCGACTTAAAAGTCGTTGCTACTCAAACACCAGGATTTTCTGGTGCAGATTTAGAAAACTTACTAAACGAAGCAGCTTTAGTAGCTGCTCGACGCAACAAAAAAACGATTGATGCTCTTGATTTAGACGAAGCTCAAGACCGTGTTATTGCTGGTCCAGCTAAGAAAAATCGTGTCATCAGTAAAGTGGAACGTGCGATGGTGGCTTACCATGAATCAGGACATACAATTGTTGGAATGGTTCTAAGCGACGCACGCGTTGTTCATAAAGTGACGATCGTTCCTCGTGGACGTGCAGGCGGATATGCTATCATGCTGCCTAAAGAAGACCGTTTCTTGATGACTAAAAAAGAAATGTTTGAACAAATCGTTGGTTTATTAGGTGGTCGTGTAGCCGAAGAAATGGTCTTCGATTCACAATCATCAGGCGCCAGCAATGACTTCCAACAAGCTACTGCTTTAGCAAGAAGTATGGTAACTGAATACGGAATGAGTGATAAGCTAGGACCTGTTCAATACGAAGGCAACCACCAAGTGTTTGTCGGTCGCGATTATGGCCAAACGAAAGCTTATTCTGAACAAATTGCTTTTGAAATCGACCAAGAAGTACGCCGTATTATTGTGGATGCTCACACTGAAGCGCGTCGTATTCTAGAAGAACACAAAGCACAGCATAAATTGATTGCTGAAAAACTGCTTGAACTGGAAACATTAGACGAGAAAACAATCAAGAGTCTATTTGAAACCGGCGAAATGCCAGTTGTGAAGAGTGTCGAAAATGACTACCCGCATGAAGACACAGAGGGTGCTAGTTTCGAAGAAGCCAAACGAGCAAGAGAAGCAAAAGAGTTAGAACGTTTGGAAAAAGAAAAGAAACAAGAAGAAGAAAGAAAACACCATCCGGAAAAAACTGAAGAAATCGTAGAAGACGTGAAGAAAGAGTTGGGCGTTGACGAAAAAGAAGAGCATTCTTCTGAAGACGAAGACGACCGTAAAGACAAAAACAACAACACATCGGACGATAACTAATTTAAGCCGGTACAAGAATGTACTAAAAGAGGGATGCGCTTATCGTGCGTCCCTCTTTTGTACTGAAAAATACCTTGTGAACACTCTAAGCTTTACTTTAGTAAGTATTTAACCTAAAGTAACCTTAATCAAAAATTATTTTAAAGGAGTCAAAAAAATGACAGATTATTTATTGAAAAGTCTTTGTTACGATGGACAAGTGAGAGTTTATACGATCGATGCTACAGAAGCGGTGGCTGAAGCGCAACGAAGACACGAAACTTGGAGCGCCTCTTCAGCAGCGTTGGGCCGCACAATGATCGGAGCTTTATTATTAGGAGCTACTCTTAAAGGAGAAGAAAAAATGACCGTCAAAGTTGAAGGCGATGGTCCAGTCGGACATATCATCGTTGACAGCAACGGCAAAGGCGAAGTAAAAGGGTATATTGCGAACCCGAAAGTGAATTTGCCGCTGAATGAAGCTGGTAAATTAGACGTACGCGGAGCAGTGGGAACGGAAGGTTCATTGACTGTAACGAAAGACTTGGGAATGAAAGAAGCTTTTTCAGGGCAAGTGCCATTGGTCAGCGGAGAATTAGGCGAAGATTTCACCTACTATATGGCGAATTCAGAACAAACACCTTCTGCAATTGGTTTGAGTGTCTTGGTAGATACCGATGATTCTATCAAAGCTGCAGGTGGATTTATGATTCAAGTCATGCCTGGTGCAACAGAAGAGACCATTACGGGGCTTGAAAAACAATTAGCCGAGATTCCAATGATCTCGCAATTGATGGAAAATGGTGAAAAACCAGAAGAGATTTTGAACCGCTTGGTCGGCGAGGGCAACGCAAACATTTTGGAAAAGATGCCGATCACGTTCAAATGCGACTGTTCTAAAGACCGCTTTGCTAGAGCTATTATAGCATTAGGAGCGAAAGAAATTGACGAAATGATCGTAGAAGATCAAGGCGCTGAAGCCAGCTGTCACTTCTGCGGCAACCATTACCATTACAGTGTGGCAGATTTAGAAGCTTTAAAAGCTGAAGCTAACAGCTAAATCGTTTAACTGAAAATGAGTGAGCAAGTTTAACAGGAGACCGAGTCGTCTAAGGACACTCAGGTCTCTTTTTTTTTAAAAAAACACATTTAGAATACTGAGATCAAAAAAAGATAAAGTGAATCGCTTGCTATCGAAAGCGATTCACTTTAAGATTAACCTATTAGAAATCAATTTTTTAGGAGGACTTACTAATGGCTAAAATCGTTACGAGCGTTACGGATTTAATTGGAGAAACACCCATCATTAAACTGTCTAATAAAGTTGTTCCTGCCGGTGCAGCAGATGTATATGTAAAACTAGAGTCTGCTAATATTGGTGGTAGTGTAAAAGACCGTATTGCTTTAAATATGATCGAAGTTGCCGAACAAGAAGGCAAGCTAAAAGAGGGCGACACCATCGTTGAACCGACTAGTGGAAACACAGGTATCGGCTTAGCGATGATTGCTGCAGCAAAAGGGTATAAAACGATTTTTGTTATGCCGGATACAATGAGCATTGAACGCCGTAAACTATTGAAAGCCTATGGTGCCGACTTGATTTTGACACCAGGAGCTGATGGCATAAAAGCGTCGATTGCCAAAGCAACAGAGTTAGCTGCTCAACCAGGTCACTTTATGCCGATGCAGTTTGATAATTTAGCCAATCCGGCAGTACATGCAGCAACAACAGGACCAGAGATTTTAGCTGCTTTTGATGGAGTGGCGCCTGATGCGTTTGTTTCCGCAGTAGGGACCGGCGGAACATTAACCGGAGCTGGTCAAGTTTTAAAACAAGCTAAACCTGATATAAAAATTTATGCTTTAGAACCTGCTGAATCTCCCGTTTTAAGCGGCGGAGTTTCAGGTCCGCATAAAATACAGGGGATCGGAACCGGATTTGTTCCGAAAGTATTGGATACAGTGCTTTATGATGATGTCCTGCATGTTACCAGCGAAGAAGCTTTTGAAATGACCCGGGAAGTTGCTTTAAAAGAAGGTTTGTTAGTCGGGATTTCTTCAGGAGCAGCTATTAAAGGTGCGATTGAAGTCGCTATTAAATTAGGTGCAGGCAAAAAAGTCGTTACTATTGCTCCTGACAACGGAGAGCGTTACTTATCAACAGCTTTATTTCCAGAAGAAGTCTAAAAGTGAAAAATAGAAAAAGCTGAACGAGTCTGTTCAGCTTTTTCTATTTAGACATTGAAAACCCGCTTGCTTTTTAGTATTTCTCTTTTACTGATAGATGAAATGTGGTAAGATAAATCGTATGAAATTGTTGCATTAATGGATCGATTTGCGGCAGACACTGAAGAACGTGAAATGATAAAAGCTCAAAAAGCAGCTGGATTAGAAGCTTGTTCAGCTAAGACAAAAAAAGAAAATCAGTTAGGGAATTAATGAGAGCCTCTTTAATTCCCTTGCTTTTTTTGCATGCTCTTGGCATTATTAAGAGAGATAAGATAAGTAGCGCAAACTACTATAGGAATGGAGCGGAAAAAATGAGTCAGGAAGAAACACACCAAGAAGAAATGAATGACCAACTGCAAGTACGTCGTGAAAAAATGGACCATTTACGTGAGCGCGGAATTGATCCGTTTGGTGGACGTTTTGAAAGAACCCATTTGTCGAGTGAGCTGCATGCAGCTTACGATGCATTTACAAAAGAAGAGATAGCTGAAAAAGAAGAAACGGTAACGATTGCTGGACGTATTATGACCAAACGTGGAAAAGGGAAGGTCGGTTTTGCTCATTTACAAGACCGCAAAGGCCAAATCCAAATTTATGTTCGTAAAGATGCTGTTGGCGATGAAGATTATGAAACATTTAACGATGCTGACTTGGGAGATTTTATTGGCGTAACTGGAACAGTCATGAAAACAAATACGGGAGAAGTTACTGTTAAACCGTCTTCTGTTGTCCAATTGTCAAAAGCATTGCGTCCTTTGCCAGATAAGTATCATGGATTGACCAATGTTGAACAACGTTATCGTCAACGTTACTTAGATTTGATCAGCAATCAAGAGAGTTTTGACCGCTTTACAAAACGCAGTCAAATCATTCGGGAGATCCGCAACTATTTGAATGCACAAGATTATCTAGAAGTAGAAACTCCTACTTTGCATAATTTAGCTGGCGGAGCAGCTGCTCGTCCGTTTATTACCCACCATAATGCTTTGGATATGGAACTGTATCTACGGATTGCTCTTGAGTTGCATTTGAAACGTTTGATCGTCGGCGGAATGGAAAAAGTTTATGAAATCGGCCGCGTTTTCCGTAATGAAGGGGTAGATACTACGCATAACCCTGAGTTCACTATGTTGGAACTCTATACGGCTTATACTGATTTTGAAGATGTTATGGATTTGACGGAAGGTTTGATCCGCACAGTAGCTGAACGTGTTCTAGGGACAGCCAAAATTACTTATGCTGCACAAGAGATCGATTTGGAAAGCACTTGGAAACGTCAGCATATGGTAGATGCTATTAAAGAATTTTCAGGAGTCGATTTTTGGCAAGAAATGACGGATGAAGAAGCTATCGCAATTGCAAAAGAACACAACGTTCCTTTGCCTGATCACAGTCGTTTTGGCCATGTCGTCAACGAATTCTTTGAAGTGTTTGTAGAAGATAAATTGATTCAACCGACATTTATTTATGGACATCCGGTAGAAATTTCTCCGTTAGCGAAGAAAAATACGAAAGACCCAAGATTTACTGATCGTTTTGAAGTCTTTATTGTCGGACACGAATACGGGAACGCGTTTAGCGAATTAAACGATCCAATCGACCAAAGAGAACGGTTTGAGTCTCAAACAAAAGAACGAGAACAAGGAAATGATGAAGCTCATCCTATTGATGAAGACTTTATTGAATCATTAGAATACGGTATGCCTCCAACTGGTGGTTTAGGTATTGGAATCGATCGTTTGGTTATGTTATTGACAGACGCACAATCTATTCGTGACGTTCTGCTGTTCCCAACGATGCGCAACCATTAATAAATAAAAAAGGGAATGAGACAAAAAGCGTTTAGACCCGAATCACTGGAACGAATAAGCGCAGTATGGTCACAGACCATCGAGCATTATTCGTGAAGTGGACGTCGGGTCTGCTTTTTGGAACACGTTCTAGAATAAATATTCGGATATGCAAAAGAGGTTGGGACTTTTGTCCCAACCTCTTTTTTATTTTGCAGGTTTAAACAAGCTAGGGTAAGTGAAGTCTTTTTTATAATGCTCTTTTTCTGTCTTTCTTCTATAAGAATGAAAGAATAGAAAGTAAAAAAGAAAGAAGCGGCACCGTGAAATCAGAAAATTAATCTTTATTTAGGGAATAAAAGCTGAAAAACAAGAAAAAATTCATAGAAATAATATAAAAGTGAATAATTATACCGTGGCGTATAATTATTAAACGAAACATTTAGATGGTAAAACAGAAGAACTTTCGGTTTTACTTGTAAGTAAGCGGAGTTATTCTTTGTTTAGTTTAAGTTCATATGGATTGTCAAAAATAAAAAAACTTTTAACAGTAAAGTGTTGACGGAAGTTTGAGAACCTGTTATATTAGTAGATGTCGCAGCGATACATCGCAGCAACGAGAAAAACAAATTTAAAAAAGTTGTTGACAAGTAAGTCAGCTTCTGGTAATATTTAGAAGTTGTCAAAACGGCAACAGCAACCAAATTAGACCTTTGAAAACTGAACAAAGCAAAACGAACCAAATGTGTAAGGTGGTTTAACCAAGGGTTAAACCAACAGAAACAAAGTGAATAATTATTCGCTAGCAAGTCAATTAATGAGCTTCAAGCATCATTAAAAGAGTGAAGTCCTAACGGACGGAGCCAACTTTTATGAGAGTTTGATCCTGGCTCAGGACGAACGCTGGCGGCATGCCTAATACATGCAAGTCGAACGCTTCTTTTCTACCGGGTGCTTGCACCCACCAGAGAAGAAGAGTGGCGGACGGGTGAGTAACACGTGGGTAACCTGCCCATAAGTGGGGGATAACAGCCGGAAACGGCTGCTAATACCGCATAATTCCAGTGATCTCCTGATCGTTGGATGAAAGGTGGCTTCGGCTACCGCTTATGGATGGACCCGCGGCGTATTAGCTAGTTGGTGAGGTAATGGCTCACCAAGGCAATGATACGTAGCCGACCTGAGAGGGTGATCGGCCACACTGGGACTGAGACACGGCCCAGACTCCTACGGGAGGCAGCAGTAGGGAATCTTCCGCAATGGACGAAAGTCTGACGGAGCAATGCCGCGTGAGTGAAGAAGGTTTTCGGATCGTAAAACTCTGTTGTTAGAGAAGAACAAGGATGAGAGTAACTGCTCATCCCCTGACGGTATCTAACCAGAAAGCCACGGCTAACTACGTGCCAGCAGCCGCGGTAATACGTAGGTGGCAAGCGTTGTCCGGATTTATTGGGCGTAAAGCGAGCGCAGGCGGTTCTTTAAGTCTGATGTGAAAGCCCCCAGCTCAACTGGGGAAGGTCATTGGAAACTGGGGAACTTGAGTGCAGAAGAGGAGAGTGGAATTCCACGTGTAGCGGTGAAATGCGTAGATATGTGGAGGAACACCAGTGGCGAAGGCGACTCTCTGGTCTGTAACTGACGCTGAGGCTCGAAAGCGTGGGGAGCAAACAGGATTAGATACCCTGGTAGTCCACGCCGTAAACGATGAGTGCTAAGTGTTGGGGGGTTTCCGCCCCTCAGTGCTGCAGCTAACGCATTAAGCACTCCGCCTGGGGAGTACGGCCGCAAGGCTGAAACTCAAAGGAATTGACGGGGACCCGCACAAGCGGTGGAGCATGTGGTTTAATTCGAAGCAACGCGAAGAACCTTACCAGGTCTTGACATCCTTTGACCACTCTAGAGATAGAGCTTTCCCTTCGGGGACAAAGTGACAGGTGGTGCATGGTTGTCGTCAGCTCGTGTCGTGAGATGTTGGGTTAAGTCCCGCAACGAGCGCAACCCTTATTACTAGTTGCCAGCATTCAGTTGGGCACTCTAGTGAGACTGCCGGTGATAAACCGGAGGAAGGTGGGGATGACGTCAAATCATCATGCCCCTTATGACCTGGGCTACACACGTGCTACAATGGATGGTACAACGAGTCGCAAGACCGCGAGGTCAAGCTAATCTCTTAAAGCCATTCTCAGTTCGGATTGCAGGCTGCAACTCGCCTGCATGAAGCCGGAATCGCTAGTAATCGCGGATCAGAACGCCGCGGTGAATACGTTCCCGGGTCTTGTACACACCGCCCGTCACACCACGAGAGTTTGTAACACCCGAAGTCGGTGAGGTAACCTGCAAAGGAGCCAGCCGCCTAAGGTGGGATAGATAATTGGGGTGAAGTCGTAACAAGGTAGCCGTATCGGAAGGTGCGGCTGGATCACCTCCTTTCTAAGGAATATTACGGAACCTCACACATTCGTTTTGGCTTTGTTCAGTTTTGAGAGGTCTAATCTTCTCAATGCATCAAAAATGTTGTTCTTTGAAAACTGGATAGTGTTTAACAATTGTAACAAAGTAAGAAACCAAGTAAAAACCGCGTTTTATTTTTTACGATTCGCATCAATTGATGTTGGATCGCTATTAACAACGACCATAGGTTAAGTTAATAAGGGCGCACGGTGGATGCCTTGGCACTAGGAGCCGATGAAGGACGGGACTAACGCCGATATGCTTTGGGGAGCTGTAAGTAAGCTGTGATCCAGAGATTTCCGAATGGGGAAACCCAGCACCTTTGATAGGGTGTTACTGCTGACTGAATACATAGGTCCGTAGAGGTAGACGCAGAGAACTGAAACATCTAAGTACCTGCAGGAAGAGAAAGAAAATTCGATTCCCTGAGTAGCGGCGAGCGAAACGGGAAAAGCCCAAACCAGAAAGCTTGCTTTCTGGGGTTGTAGGACTGAACACATAGAGTCATAAATGAACGGTGTAAGAGAAGCGACCTGGAAAGGTCCGCCAAAGAGGGTAAAAGCCCCGTAACTGAAACCCCGTTCACTCTGATCAGTATCCTGAGTACGGCGGAACACGAGAAATTCCGTCGGAATCCGGGAGGACCATCTCCCAAGGCTAAATACTCCCTAGTGACCGATAGTGAACCAGTACCGTGAGGGAAAGGTGAAAAGAACCCCGGAAGGGGAGTGAAACAGCACCTGAAACCGTGTGCTTACAAGTAGTTAGAGCCCGTTAATGGGTGATAGCGTGCCTTTTGTAGAATGAACCGGCGAGTTACGATCCCATGCGAGGTTAAGTCGATGAGACGGAGCCGTAGCGAAAGCGAGTCTGAATAGGGCGAATGAGTATGTGGTCGTAGACCCGAAACCAAGTGATCTACCCATGTCCAGGTTGAAGGTGCGGTAATACGCACTGGAGGACCGAACCCACGTATGTTGAAAAATGCGGGGATGAGGTGTGGGTAGCGGAGAAATTCCAATCGAACTTGGAGATAGCTGGTTCTCTCCGAAATAGCTTTAGGGCTAGCCTCGGAATAAGAATCATGGAGGTAGAGCAACTGTTTGGACTAGGGGCCCTTCTCGGGTTACCGAATTCAGATAAACTCCGAATGCCATTGATTTATATCCGGGAGTCAGACTACGAGTGATAAGATCCGTAGTCGAGAGGGAAACAGCCCAGACCACCAGCTAAGGTCCCAAAGTTTATGTTAAGTGGAAAAGGATGTGGGGTTGCTTAGACAACTAGGATGTTGGCTCAGAAGCAGCCATCATTTAAAGAGTGCGTAATAGCTCACTAGTCGAGTGACCCTGCGCCGAAAATTTACCGGGGCTAAACATAACACCGAAGCTGTGGATAGAACTTAGGTTCTATGGTAGGAGAGCGTTCTAAGGGCGTCGAAGCTAGACCGTGAGGACTGGTGGAGCGCTTAGAAGTGAGAATGCCGGTATGAGTAGCGAAAGACGGGTGAGAATCCCGTCCACCGAATGACTAAGGTTTCCTGGGGAAGGCTCGTCCTCCCAGGGTTAGTCGGGACCTAAGTCGAGGCCGATAGGCGTAGACGATGGATAACAGGTTGAGATTCCTGTACCCGTTTGTTTTGTTTGAGCAATGGAGGGACACAGTAGGCTAAGGAATACGCACTGTTGGATATGTGCGTCCAAGCAACAAGTCTTGAAGCGAGTCAAATGCTTGCTTCTCTAAGGACAAGTTGTGATGGGGAGGGAAATTAAGTACCGAAGTTCCTGATGTCACACTGTCAAGAAAAGCTTCTAGTGAGAAACAAACGGCCCGTACCGCAAACCGACACAGGTAGTCGAGGAGAGAATCCTAAGGTGTGCGAGTGAACTCTCGTTAAGGAACTCGGCAAAATGACCCCGTAACTTCGGGAGAAGGGGTGCTGACCATTTGGTCAGCCGCAGTGAATAGGCCCAAGCAACTGTTTATCAAAAACACAGGTCTCTGCTAAATCGAAAGATGACGTATAGGGGCTGACGCCTGCCCGGTGCTGGAAGGTTAAGAGGATGGGTTAGCTCTCGAGCGAAGCTCAGAATTGAAGCCCCAGTAAACGGCGGCCGTAACTATAACGGTCCTAAGGTAGCGAAATTCCTTGTCGGGTAAGTTCCGACCCGCACGAAAGGCGTAATGATTTGGGCACTGTCTCAACGAGAGACTCGGTGAAATTATAGTACCTGTGAAGATGCAGGTTACCCGCGACAGGACGGAAAGACCCCATGGAGCTTTACTGCAGTTTGATATTGAGTGTTTGTACAGCTTGTACAGGATAGGTAGGAGCCGATGAAACCAGGACGCTAGTCTTGGTGGAGGCGTTGGTGGGATACTACCCTTGCTGTATGACCACTCTAACCCACAGCCATGATCTGGCTGGGAGACAGTGTCTGACGGGCAGTTTGACTGGGGCGGTCGCCTCCTAAAGAGTAACGGAGGCGCCCAAAGGTTCCCTCAGAATGGTTGGAAATCATTCGTAGAGTGTAAAGGCAGAAGGGAGCTTGACTGCGAGACCTACAAGTCGAGCAGGGACGAAAGTCGGGCTTAGTGATCCGGTGGTTCCGCATGGAAGGGCCATCGCTCAACGGATAAAAGCTACCCTGGGGATAACAGGCTTATCTCCCCCAAGAGTCCACATCGACGGGGAGGTTTGGCACCTCGATGTCGGCTCATCGCATCCTGGGGCTGTAGTCGGTCCCAAGGGTTGGGCTGTTCGCCCATTAAAGCGGTACGCGAGCTGGGTTCAGAACGTCGTGAGACAGTTCGGTCCCTATCCGTCGCGGGCGCAGGAAATTTGAGAGGAGCTGTCCTTAGTACGAGAGGACCGGGATGGACACACCGCTGGTGTACCAGTTGTTCTGCCAAGAGCATCGCTGGGTAGCTATGTGTGGACGGGATAAACGCTGAAAGCATCTAAGCGTGAAGCCCCCCTCAAGATGAGATTTCCCATCACGTAAGTGAGTAAGACCCCTGAGAGATGATCAGGTAGATAGGTTGGAAGTGGAAGTACAGCGATGTATGGAGCGGACCAATACTAATCGGTCGAGGACTTAACCAATTTTTTAAACGGTGTCTTGGTTTCGACACGATGTTGCAAGAGAAAAACACTATCCAGTTTTGAGAGAACACCGTTCTCTTGATGAACCAATGTGCGGTGGTGACGGCAAGAAGGTCACACCTGTTCCCATGCCGAACACAGCAGTTAAGCTTCTTAGCGCCGATGGTAGTGAAGGGTTTCCCTTTGTGAGAGTAGGACGCTGCCGCGCAATCTAAAAAGGTACCATCTTCGGATGATGCCTTTTTTTTGTGCCTAAAACTAAATAAATTAAGGTTCTTTATCGATCGTGTTGGCAATTCTTAAGAGAGCGAAATCCCTTCAAAATGTACGTGTTTGCTTGTAGAGAGCCATGGGATCACCTAGCCCTTTCGCCCTTGGGGGTCTCCAGGTTTTCAAGCCTCCAACGAAGCGTAAACGCTTCGTGATTCACATTGAACTCTTTTCATGGTTATAAGCCAACGCTATTCCTCCCGAAATTTCAAAATTGTAAAATAGGAATACATTTATTTGGCTTACCAAAACCAAAAATAATAGAACCTAAATTAAAAGTAGATTTGAGTAAAAAAAGTATAATTAACTCTACATAAATGAAAACATTATTATATAAGGTAAGAATAATAAATAGACATAAGAGAAAAAGAAAAAAATGAATGAACGAATAAGATTTTCATTAAACTCTTTGATAAGAAAAAACAATCCAATGGTAATTGCTGAATTATCCTTTAAATGTGCTGGTATATAAGATGAGCAAGTATCAATTAGACTATGCTTTTAAAGATAATTTGTTGAGTGTCGTTATTACTTATATATTCATTAATGGTAAACTAATTGTGTTATACCAATTAGTTGTAAAAGGAGTGAAAGTTTGGACTATTATCATTTAGTTACTAGAAAACCTATGTATAAAGGGCAAAAAATAGATTTTGGAAGCAATCACAAAAATCGATTGTATTATTTCTTTTTAGATAATGGGTTTAGTGATTTCAGAGGCAGAACTTTTGACCAAGCTATTAATGAGTTAGACACTAAGGTAGAAGGAAATGAACGATTGTTTTTAAAAAACTCTTTTGAACATTCTTCCAAAGCTATTAGAGAAGTTATCACTGAGATGGTTCGTCTAGAACATTTTCCAGAATTGCCATCAAGATTTGAATGTTTATACGGCGTGGAAAGTTTGAGGAGCTTAGCTCAGTGGCAAAAAACATTTAACTCCTATAACAGAGAAATAATACAAATTGTTAAACTTGAAACAAGCGGAAAAATTTTTAAAGGAAATGCTGATTTGTTACCATCAATAAAAAATAAGTCATTTCTAGAAAAAATCGAACAAGCAAAACTGTATTGGTCGTCCTCGTCAGAAAGTAATTTATCAGAAGTGTTAATTGGCGGAGAAATAACGGTAACAGAAATCATTGAAGAGTTTTAATAGCGGATATTCCAACGATTAAGTGTAAATAAACTCAATTGTTGGAATAGGGCTAAAAAGAAGACGAATATGTGCGTCTGAAGTTTTTTTGTTAAACAGTATCTTAAGGAACTATTTAATTCGTCACCTGCATCACTTTTTTTATAGAGTTAAGCTGTTCAATTAAAGGCAGGGTACCATCAATGATTAAATCGACATCTTCACTAACAAAAGCATCATAATCTATAAAAATTTGTCGAGCAGAGTCTACATATGTTTGGGCCCAAATCAGAATTTCTTCAACAGATTTGTCTGAATAATCTCTAATTAGTTGCCTTGCAAAAGCTACATCTAAGGGTGTTTTTAAATACACGGCTTTAGTAATGTATGGTTTTAATGCCTTATGTTTATATCCAAAAGGGAAGTCTACAAAAATAAATGGAAATTTATCTTTAGCTGACAAAAAGTCCTTCATTAAGAGGTTGAGGTCATATTGATTTACAGCATCTTGGATGGGTGTTTCTATTGGTGGCGCTGAAGGTAATGCATCAATACTGTAATCATCAAAAGAGATCACTTTGCTGTCTATAAATTCTTTATGCAGTTCATTGATCAAAGTAGTTTTTCCTCCAGCAGTTACCCCGCTAACCACGACTACAAAGCTTTTTACCAACATTCATTGTTCCTCCAATCCTTATATAATAGTCTATATTAGTGTTTTTTAAATTTTTAGACATATAGATGCATAAATCATCATTATTCATACAAGCTTCTCCACTACCTACATTTTTATTTTCAAACCAGACTCCAGACCCATCAGGCAGGGTCCCTCGTTTTACGTAAATGCGTTGTGCTGCACCATATCCTTTGTGTAATCCAACTCCTAAAGTAATAATAGATGAAAACTGCTCAGCTTTATTTTCTGCTGCGGCTAGTAAGGAACTTCCAATTCCTTGTTTTTGATACTTTTCAAAAACATTAAAATCAGCAACCTCAGGTAGTTCACTTGCTTGAAAAGGTCCATTCTTTGCTTTTCTTACTAATGTCACATATCCAGCAATATGTCCATCTAACTCCGCCACAAAGACGAATCTGCTTTTATTTTGTTGCTCCAACCAATAACTCTCTAATATTTCATACCTGCCATCCCAACCTTATACTAAAAAAGCGTTGGCAATTTTAAAGATATTTTCCTCTTTCATTAATCTGATTTTCATCATTACAAACCACCTTTAAATAACAGTTTTTAATAAACTAAATAATATTTTTCGTTAAAATAATTTCATAAGTTTCTTTAGGAGGAAAAAAGCCTCCAACAGATTTAAAGCCAAGTTTATGGTATAAATGCTGTGAATATTCTTCACTAGCGGTAGAAGTCATAATTTCATTAAAACCACGTAATTTCATATCCCATTCAAAGGAATCTATTAGAGCAGTTCCATATTTTTTATTTCTAAATGGTTCAAGGATATAGAGCATATCAATAAAAGGAATTGAATCCCAAAAATAGCTGAATCTTAGCCAACCGATTAATTCATCTCTTTCAATGATAAGAACTCTTTTTTCTTTAATTGCAGAATTTAATCTATGAGGGTCTATATGCATGTCTTTGTTCGATAAACTATTACAATCATCAGGAATAGCAAAGCGTATCTTCACATCTTCTGTTCTTACTGATTCCAAATACTTAATTTTTTCAAAGTCTTTATTATTATTTTTATCATTTCTGTAACTATCTTTGGCAGATGCTTTATATATCTTTAGGAATTGTTCTGCTGTTGGAACATAAAATCTTGCTTCCTCTATTTCCTCACTTTTCAGCTCTTTAATTTCAGTATCCGCATAATCGGGTAAAGTATCCATAACGCCATACTGAATAGAAAATCTTCCGTTGCTAAATTCATGTTCATGTAAATCGATGAGCTGATAGCCAATTTGGTTCATAACTTTTAAAATAGTATCCCAATTGAGTATTCTGTCTTCATCTGCTGCTTCCCATCCTCTAGGGTCACCTGGAACATGGATATCTATATCTTGAGCTTTCCAGTTTATCCTAGTAACATACTCTAAACCTAAAGATCCCATTAATAAAGGAGTGATCCCATAACTATTTAGTGCTCTTGAAATTTTTAAAAACTCTGAAAACTTAGTCTGATTCATTAGAATTGCTCCTAGTTAGATTTATTTTGTATAATGATTGATACAAACATTTTACACTATACGAAGATCTGATTAATAGAGATACTTAACAATGAATCCTAATACGTTTTAAAAAAATATTGAAACATCTTTGCGGTTATCTAGAATTTATAGCAATAAGGAAGCTATGTTGAAAATCACTAACCAGTGTGGAAACAACTAATGTAAGTTCGCATTATAATTGAAGGTTGGGAAAAGACAAAGTATCTAATGAAGAAGTAGAAACTATTATAAATAGAATACAAGATAAATATGGTTTTTCTTCTTTGGTACTGTAAGCAGTTTCATGAAAGAGGGAAGGGAAAGTGTCTGCACAAATAACAATCCTTTTCTTAAATAAAAAGTATTTTTTGCCAGGTGAATATTATTATGTATAAGATTAACGAAGCAGAAAAAGCGCAAATATGTAATATGATATAAATGTTCAAGGTAAATTGACTATCTTTATACAAAAAAAATAGCATAAATATGTAATAGCTAAAAAATAAAACTAAGGAAAAGAACGAATTATTTTTAGTAGAAGCTATTCAGAAAATCTGTTTCTAGAAAAAAAGCGGAAATTCAGATGAACTTTTAGATAATCGTTCATGTTTAAATAAAAAATAATTTTAAACTGAAAAAGGTGTTGACGAAAAACTAAGAAGCTGGTATATTAGTAGATGTCGCAGCGATACATCGCAGCAACGAGAAAAACAAATTAAAAAAGTTGTTGACAAGCAAGTCAGCTTCTGGTAATATTTAGAAGTTGTCAAAACGGCAACACAACCAAATTAGACCTTTGAAAACTGAACAAAGCAAAACGAACCAAATGTGTAAGGTGGTTTAACCAAGGGTTAAACCAACAGAAACAAAGTGAATAATTATTCGCTAGCAATTCAATTAATGAGCTTCAAGCATCATTAAAAGGGTGAAGTCCTAACGGACAAAGCCAACTTTTATGAGAGTTTGATCCTGGCTCAGGACGAACGCTGGCGGCATGCCTAATACATGCAAGTCGAACGCTTCTTTTCTACCGGGTGCTTGCACCCACCAGAGAAGAAGA